>NZ_JBFTRC010000220.1:0-13002 GCF_056399325.1 Allobosea sp. 01N443 | reverse complement strand
CCTTCGACGCTGTCGGCCAGGCAATACAACGCAAAGCCCTCATCCATCACGGCATCG
Organism: Allobosea sp. 01N443; assembly: GCF_056399325.1. Lineage (NCBI taxonomy): Bacteria > Pseudomonadati > Pseudomonadota > Alphaproteobacteria > Hyphomicrobiales > Alloboseaceae > Allobosea > Allobosea sp. 01N443. The sequence goes on along the minus strand of NZ_JBFTRC010000220.1, from coordinate 12,945 downwards.
AGGCAGGCGGTGATCTCCTGGCGTCCGACAGGCTGATTGGCGAGGATCACGCGTCTGACACCGAATTGGCGGCACACCTGAAGCTGCTGGATCGTCGCCACGGTAATGGCCCAGGCGCCGTCGGCGATCTGCAGGTCGAAGAGCTGCGGCGCCATGGTCGTCTTGCCATGGGGCGCGATCACCAGACCGTTCTCTGCGGTGAACGCGCTCATCCAGACGCTGTTTCGCCTCAGCACGCTCTCGCGGATCACCGCAATCGGGAGCGGCAAGTCGCCGGCCAGAACATTCCAGCCTTGCGTCCCGATATCGCCCAGTCGCAGGCCCGATATGCCTGGCGGCAGCCCCTTGCTCAGCCCATCGAGGCGTTGATCGTCGATATCGGCGAGTGACAGACGCGGCAGCGCGCCACCGGGGGCGATCAGAGCCATGGGTTCGGGTCCAGCGGCGAGAATGGGCGGCGGATCTTGGTGTAGGCGATCTTGCTGGCGTCCGGTGGGTATGGGCCGCCGCTGTCGAGATAGAGAACGCTGGCCGCGATCGGCGCAAAGGCCGCATGGAAATGGTTCGAGGATTTGACGACCACGACCCGCTTTGCAGCCAGATCAATGCCGAGATTGGTGAAGACCGGAGGGCTGAAGGTCTGAGCGCGGGTCGATGCGAGGACGATATCGAGAGCGCCGATGCGGATCGCCGCAGCCGGCCCGAGCGAAACCCAGCTCTGCGCAAAGGGCACCACAAGCTCGGACGTCGTGCCTGTCACCAGCACCGTGGCATCGATCGGCCGGCCCGACGACGGCGCAGCCTTGCCAGCGAAGCGCAGGGAAATCTCGGCTCCAACCCCGGCGGCGCGGCACAGGCTCACGGCGACGGGGTCCCAGAGCGCCCCGATCGCGGCCGGCACCTCCGGCCGTCTGAGCAGCGCCTCGACCATCACGGAGGAATCGCCGGCGACGCCGCCGCCGGGATTGTCCCAGCGATCGGCGAGGATGACGGGACGGCCATCCTGCGCCAGTGCCAGCGCCGCCTCGATACCCTCATCAGGCTTGTAGTGCTTCGGCGCCGCACCGCTGGGACCCCAGCGCAGGATTTCCAGCCCAAGCGTCTTGGCGAGCGCTGCCGCCTTGCCCGCATCGCGATCGGCGATGACGAGCACCTTCGTGCCGACATCCGCCACGTCCGCCGCCTGGAAGCCGTGCGCGACCGAGATGCTCAGGATACCGTCCCTGCCCTCCATCGCCTTGATACGGTCGACGAAACTGCGACCTGGCTCGCGGCTTGTCATGAAGCTCGCAATTCCGCGGCAGTCGAAGACAGCGCTGACGGGTTTCACCTGCGCGCGCGCTGTCCGCAGACAGAGCTCGAGAAGATCCTCCGCCCGATCGAGAAAGTCGGTATGCGGAAACTCCTTGAAGGCAATGATGACATCAGCGGCATCGACCATCTCAGTGGTGAGATGGCAATGCATGTCGAGCTCGGCCCCGATGACGCAATCGGGGCCGGCAAGCGCGCGGGCGCGCGCCATCAGGTCGCCCTCGCAATCGTCATAGCCGCGCGCAACCATTGCGCCATGCAGCCCCAGCAGCACGATATCGACAGGGAGCGCCTCACGAAGCTGGCTAAGAATTTCATCCCGCAGGCTTTCATAGCCCTCGCGCGAGACGAGCCCTGCAGGCTCGGCCCATGTCGCCGTGCCCTCGATCAGGGTGTAGCCCTCGCTGGCAGCGCGGCGGCGGGCGGCGACCACCGGCGCCGAGCACAGCGTCGGCGTTTCCGGGTGCGTACCGGGCGGACAGTAGAAGGCCGCCTCAAAGGCGCTGCGATCGACGAAGAGCGGAGCGAAGGTGTTGGTTTCAGTCGCCAGCGATGCAACGAAGACGCGCATGCAGATAGCCCCCGCTCGGCGACACGACGCAACCGCACCGTCCCGCTCCTCCGCCAGGATCTAACGGGAGGTCGCTTCCCCCTGTCAAAGCAGAGTGGTTTCTCCTGACGGAATAATGGCGTCTTGATCCGGAACGCCCCCGCGTCCGAAATGGTGCCACGCCGCTTCCTGTCGAGATTGGTTTCCCCAGCATGGCACGCCCCCGCCGCATCCTGCTCGCCGCGCTGTTTCACGAGACGCACAGCTTCATCGACGAGGTTACGAGCCTCGCCGACTTCACGATCCGGCGCGGTGGCGAGGTGTTGCAGCGGCGCGGAGACGGATCCACGCTCGATGGTTTCCTGGAGGTGGCCGAAGCCGAGGGGTGGCAGGTCGTACCGACGATCGACTACACGGCCCTGCCCTCGGGCACCGTCGAACAGGCTGTCTTCGACCGCTTCCGAGACGAGTTCGACGCAGGGCTCAGGGCAGCGCTTGCGGATGGCGGCCTCGACGGCATCTGGCTCGCCCTGCACGGTGCCATGGTGACGTCAGCATGTCTCGACCCGGAGGGTGCTTTGCTCGCCCATATCCGTGCGGTGCCCGGCTGCGAGGACCTGCCGGTCTTCGGTGTCTTCGACCTCCACGCGAATTTCACCGCGGCCATGGCTGCCCACGCCAATGGCCTCGTCGCCTATCGCGAGAACCCGCACACCGATGCTCGGGAATCGGCCAAGCGCGCGGCGCAGCTGCTCGCACGGGCCCTGAACGAGAACAGCCTTCCGCGCATGCATTCGTGCAACGCTCCCGTCATGTGGCCACCGACAGGAACCGGAACGGCCGATCGGCCGATGCGCGAGCTCGAGGCCATGGCTCGGGCGATCGAAAGCGACGATCCCGCGATCTGGGCTGTCAACGTCGTCGGCGGCTATTCATTCTCCGATGTTCCCGAGGCCGGCGTCGCATTCTGCGTGGTGACCACGGGAGCGGAAGCTGAGGCGCGTGGAGCGCTGGCGCGGCTCACGGAAACGGCCGCGACCCTGCGCGCCTTCGGCCTGCCCAGCGAATGGGATCTCGACGACGCCGTTGCGGAGATTCAGCGTCTGCCGGGCGGCCCCTATATCGTCGTCGAGCCGGCGGACAATATCGGTGGCGGCGCGCCCGGCGACGGCACGTCCGTGCTCCGCGCGTTCCTGCGCCATGAGGTCGAGAACTGTGCCATTGCCATCGCCGACGCCGCGGCGGTTGCTGCGCTCTCTGATGCCAGGCCGGGCGATGTCCGGAGGATCTCGGTCGGCGGCAAGGGGAGCGCCATTGCCGAAGGCCCAGTCGAAATCGAGGCCCGATTCGTCAGCTCAAGCGATGGCGACTTTGCGCTGGAGGACCTGAACAGCCATCTAGCCGCCTCCCAGGGCGCCCATTTCAGCATGGGGCCCTCTGCCGTGGTGACCACTGGACGCGGGATCAGCGTGCTGCTGACCAGCCGCAAGACACCCCCCTTCGACCTTGGGCAGTTCCGCTCGCAGGGCATCCACCCGGAGACCCTGAAGGCGATCGGCGTCAAGGCGGCCGTCGCGCATCGGCGTGCCTACGACAAGATCGCCAAGGGCAGCTACACGGTTGCAACATCCGGCCCCTGCACCAGCAAGATCGCTTCGCTGCCCTACACGCAGCTCCGCCGGCCAGTCTTCCCAATCCATCCGGATGACGCGCTGGACGACCGTTGAGCGGCCCCCGACGCCGAAAGCCGATGCGCGCTCAATTGCGCGGGTGCTGCCGGTGAGCTCATCCGGGTGTATCACCAATGTACGCGGCCCTTGGCAGCGAGTTTGGAGAGCGATCATGGATGAGGACCGTTTCAACATGGCCGTCCGGAAGTTCCTGAAGGAGGTCGGGCTGACCTCTCAACGGGAGATCGAGCGCGTCGTACGCGAGGGAAACCTGCAAGGACGCGTCGTGCGCCTGCGCATGTCGCTCACGTCAGACGATGCGCCCTCGCTTCAGCATAGTGTCGAGACAACCATCGACCTCCGCTGAGGCGGCTGGCGGAGTGGCCCAGAACCCCCGCGGAAGCATCGGCAGCCGATCGCTTTACCTGACTGCGAAGGTCGCCGCGTTCGCTTTCGCGAGCATTCACCTGTAGCAAGGTGCCACCCAGCGATCAGGGAAGGCCTCATGCAATGCTCGAAATCTGTAATAACTAAGCAAATTTTGACTTCTAATAGAATTTAATCAGATCCGTACACAATTGCCTCAGCGATTTGACATAGGTATTATTGAATAGAAAAATTGCCTCACCAAAGTAAATCGGAATCTCCGGCAATCCATCTATATCAACCTTTGTTACATTTGGCTCCTGCTCCTCCAGGCACCATTCCGGAATGATCGCAAAGCCGAGGCCGGCCTCGACACATCGCTTGACGCTCGAACTGCCCGACGTCGAGATCGCGATCTCCATTTCGGAATCCTGTGGCCTGAGATAGTCGACCGCGAGATTGCGAAGGAGCTGGCCTGGCTCATAGGTCACGAACGGCCGGCCTGTGGCCCAATCCTTGATGCTGCTCGGCGAAGGCGGATCCCCCCAGGACGTCGGGAAGATCAGCGCCGGCCGATAGGTGCAGACGAGGTGCTGCGGAACGTTCGGGTCCCCGAAATACCGTTCGGTGATGCAGACATCCAGGCTGCCGTCCTTGATCAGTTCCGGGAGCGACGTGTCGCGCTCATAGGCCACGATCTCCACCTGGGGGTAACGCTCACGGAAGCGGGCCAGGACCGGCGGCAGGAGATAGTAGAAGATGGCTTGCGGAAGCCCGATACGCAGGACCGGACGCTCCTTGTCCAGGGTGCGGTCGAGCCGGGCGAGCATCGTATCCAGCTCAGGCAGCAGCAACTTGTAGAGGCTGCGTCCGCGAGGCGTCAGAATAACCGTCTTCGCGCCCTGCTCCGAGACCACCAGGCGCTCTCCCAGAACCTGCTCAAGCCGCCGGACATGATTGGCGGCAGACTGATAGCTCATGCCGAGCTTGCGCGCGGCTGCGGAATAGGAGCCGTCGCGCGCAACGATGAAGAACGTTTGGATGAGCGTCAGGTTGGCGTCACGCATGGCAGCCCCTCCCAGGAAAGCGACCTGCATGTCCCACAGCCGAGCGATTTCCGCCACTTTCAAACAATGAGGCAAGTCGGCGCCGATCATTTGGATCGACCGGCCGGGCGAAGCGGAAGAGGTTCGGCGCACCTCTTCTGGGAAACAAGATCGCCGTCATGGCCCGCCCCTCCTCAATGCATGTCGCCGTGGTTGGCGCGGGAATCGTCGGTGCTGCCGCCGCCCATTTCCTCGCGGCCGCGGGCGCAAGGGTCACGTTGCTGGATGCATCGGGCCCGGCAGCCGGTGCGACCGGCGCATCCGACGGCGCGGTCTCGGTGGCCAGCAAGCGCCCGGGGCCGATGATGGACCTCGCCCGTCATGCCAGGGCCTTCTACGGTCAGTTGGAAGCCGACGGCCTCTTCCAAGGGCTGTTCCATCGCCGCTCGACCTTCCTGATCGCGCAGAACGCCCTTGAAGCGGAACTCGTGTCGCAGCACGGCGCTGACCTCGCCCAGGCCGGCGAACGCGTCATCGCGGTCGCGCGAGCCGACCTGATGAACCGCATCCCCGGTCTTGGCGAACGCGTCGCGGCCGCCCTCGAGATTCCCGATGACGGCCACGCCCTTGGGTACCAGATCACGGCGCGCCTGCTGCAGCGGAGCGACATCGTCGTGCGGCGCCGGGCGCCGGTGTCCGAGATCGTGGTGCGGGATGGCCGTGCCRTCGGCGTCGCGCTCGCGGACGAAGTCCTGCCGGCGGACGCGGTCCTCGTCGCGGCCGGTATCGGATCGGCCCATCTCCTGAACCTGGGCGACATCCTTATCCCGCGGAAGGGACAGATGGTCGTCACCGATCGGGCAAGTGCCGGGCGTCCCGCCATCGACGGGCATCTCATGGCCGCCTCCTATCTCGCGGCCAAGCGCGGCATCGTTCTGGACAGATCGCATATCGGCCTCGTCATCGACCCGCTGGTGACCGGCCAGTTCCTTCTGGGCGGCAGTCGAGAGGACAATCGCAGCGATCATCGAACAGACGCGGTGACCGTGTCGGCCATCTTGCGGGCAGCCCTTGATCTCTATCCACCGCTCGGGGCGCGGCGCGTGGTGAGAACATTCGCGGGCGTGCGGACGGCCTCGCGTGATGGGCTGCCGATCATCGGCAGGCACCCGCATGTCGATGGGCTCGTCGTCGCGACCGGTTTCGAGGGCGACGGCATCTGCCTTGGTCCCTTCATGGGCGAATCCGCGGCGCGAATAGTCCTGGACCGGCCGCTCGCCGCCGATCTTTCGATGCTGACACCCGCTCGATTTGCCGGGGTCGAGGCCTGCCAATGATGTCGCGGATATTCTGGAACGATCGCGTCGTGCCCTTCCGCCCCGGCGAGACGATTGCAGCGGCCTTGGGCCGGGCCGGCATCCTCAGCCTCGGTCCGGAAGGCGCGCCGGTGCGCGGACGTGTCTTCTGCGGCATCGGCGCGTGCCAGGCTTGCGTCGTCTCGGTCGAGGGTGGCGCACCGGTCGAGGCGTGCCTGACGCCCGCCAGGGATGGGTTGAGAATTGGGTCCATGCCCTCGGTTGGGGGGCGGAATGACTGACATTCCGATCCTCGTCGTCGGCGGCGGGCCCGCCGGAGCAAGCGCTGCGGCCACTCTCGCAGAGGCTGGATTGCGTGTGCTTCTGGTCGAGCAGCGCGATCAACTGGGCGGCGCGATCCACCGCCAGGCGGCCCGCGGCGCGGCCCATGCCGTGCACACGCCCGCCCGGCACCGACGCAACTGGGCCGAGCTCGCCCAGCGTATCGAGGCTGCCGGCAGCCGCATCGAATTGCGCACCGACACCGTCTTCCTGGGCGTCGACGGCGATGGCCGCCATCTCTTCGACGATCGGGCGGCCGGCAGGGTTTTTGCCCGCACGGTCCGCGCGGCAGTCATCGCTGTCGGAGCGGTTGAGAAGATCCATCCGTTCGAGGGCTGGGACCTGCCGGGCGTCATGACCGCGGGCGGAGCTCAGGTCCTGCTCAAGGAGACCGGCGTCCCACCGACGGGGCCCATCCTGGTCGCCGGAACAGGCCCCCTTCTTCTTGCCGTATCCGCACAGCTTGCCAAGGCGGGCAACCCGCCGGTCGCGGTGCTGGAGCGAGGGCGTCCATGGCTTCGCTTCAACGCCCTGCTGCAGATGGTCGGGGCAGGGCCGCAACTCGGCGAGGCGGCTTCCTACGCCGCCACGCTCCTGTCGCAGGGCGTCCCCTACCGGACCGGAACCGACATCCTCTCCGTTCGCGAGGATGATGCGGGTCTGGACATTCGGGTCAGGCGCAGTGGCTCCCTTCATCGTCTGCGCGCCCGGCATGTGCTGGTGCATGACGGCATCGAGCCCAACCGGGTCGGCATACCCCTTTCGGATCCTGACGGGGCCGTTCCCGTTGTCCTTGCCGGCGACGGGCGCGAGGTTCTGGGCGCGGACGCGGCCATCCTGGACGGCCGCCGTGCAGCCTGCACGGTCCTCGCGCGTCTGGGGATGCGGCGTCCCGACGGGCAAGTCGAGGCCAGGCTGACGGCGGCGCGGAATGTCCAGGCCGCCCTCTTCAACCTGTTCCGCTCCGCCTTGCCGGAGCCAACCCCCGAGACGCTGATCTGCCGCTGCGAGGCGCGTCGCCTCTCCGACTTCAGATCGCTCCCGGACGATGCCTCGACTCGGGAGATCCGCCTCATGGGGCGGTTCGGGATGGGTGTCTGCCAGGGGCGTTTCTGCGGCCCGACGATCGCCGCCCTGCGCGGCGAGGCCGTGCCTTCGGCCATCCCACCTCGTTGGCCCCTGCGGCCGGTGTCCTTGGCAGCACTTGCCGACCTGAAAACAGACGATCTGGAGTCCTAGACCGTGACCATCACCCTTGTGAAACGTCCCGCAGCCGCAACCGCATCCCCACAGATCGAGGTGTTCAATCCCTACTCGGGCGCCAGAATTGGTCAGGTCGCGGTTGCCGATGAGGTCGCGGTCGCAAAAGCTCTGCAAGGCGCGCGCCGGGCGTGGCGCGAGTTCCGCTTCAGCACTCCGGCGGAACGCAAGGCCTTGCTCTACCGCCTCGCGGTGCTTCTCGCTGATGAGGCCGACGATATGGCCAAAATCATCTGCGCTGAAGTCGGCAAGACGATCGCGGAGGCCCGCAATGAGGTCCGTCGCGCCCAGAACACCCTGCGCCTGTCCGGCGATGCGGTGACCGTGCTGCATGGCGAGGTGCTGCCGACGGCAATTGTGCCCGGCGCGCCCAGCAAGTTCGCGTCCATCACCTATGAGGCCGCCGGCGTGGTCGGGGCGATCACGCCCTTCAACTATCCGCTCAACCTGCTTTGCCATAAGCTCGGTCCCGCGATCGCGGCCGGCAACGCGGTCGTTGCCAAGCCGTCACCGAAGGCGCCGCTCGCGGCGGCGCGCCTGGCCGAACTCGCTGCCAAGGCCGGCTTTCCCGCAGGCCTGTTCACCGTCGTGCATGGGGGCGCCGAGGTCGCCGCGACCATTGCCGGCGGCGATATCGACATTCTGAGCTTCACCGGCGGACCCGCAGCCGGGCTGGCGCTGAAGAACGCATCCGGCCTGGTCCGTTGCCTGATGGAGCTCGGTGGCAATGACCCGCTGATCGTCATGCCCGACGCCGATCTGGACCGCGCGGCCGACGTCGCCATTGGCCATCGTTTCGAGATCGCCGGGCAAAGCTGCGCTGCGGTGAAGCGCCTCTTCCTTCACGACTCCATTCGCGAAACCATGCTGGAGCGCATCGTCGCGAGAATCGAGGCCGTTCGCACGGGCGATCCGGCCGATGCGGACACGGTCATGGGAAGGCACGGACCTCGTGCGCTCCGAAACCTTCGGCCCGGTTCTGGCAGTCCGCCGCTTCAGCGATGTCGGCAGCGTCATCGCCGAGGTCAGTGACGGCATCTACGGCCTCCAGGCCGGCGTCTTCACCAACGATCACGCGCTGGTCAAACGCTTCTCGCGCGAACTGCGCGTCGGTGGCGTGATGATCAATGAGGGCCCCGATTTCAGGGCCGAGAACGTGCCGTTCGGCGGAATCAAGTCCAGCGGCCTGGGACGCGAGGGCATCCACATGACCTTGCGGGAAATGAGCGAGACCAAGGTCGTCATCGACTGAGGCTTCGGGAAAAGGGAATTGCACAATGATCGATAAGCAACTTCGTCAGCGCATGGCTGGCGTCTTCACCGCTCTCGTGACGCCGTTCAGGAACGGCGCGGTCGATACCCCGGCGCTCGAAGCCTTGATCAAGAAGCAGCTGGAAGCGGGTGTGGCCGGGCTTGTACCGGTCGGCACCACGGGCGAGGCCGCGACCCTGACTGACAGCGAGGCAGAGGACGTCATTCGCACCACGGTCGCAGCGGCCAAAGGCCGAGCCTTCGTGATGGCCGGCGCAGGATCCAACGCGACGAACCTGGCCATCGGGAAAGCCGTGCGGGCGCAGGCGCTGGGCGTCGACGGCCTCCTGATCGTCACGCCCTATTACAACAAGCCTTCTCAGGCCGGCCTGTTCGACCATTTCTCCGCCATTGCTGCGGCGGTGGAGATCCCGATCATGCTCTACAGCGTGCCGGGACGTACCGGAGTCGAAATCGCGCCGGAGACGGCGGCGCGCCTGGCGAAAGCCCATACCAACATCGTCGGCATCAAGGAGGCCGGCGGCAAGGTCGAGAGGATCACCGAACTGCGCCGTGCCCTCGGTGAGGAATTCGTGATCCACTCAGGCGATGATGGGCTCACCCTGCCCTTCCTCGCGGTCGGTGCCGACGGCGTGACGAGCGTCGCCTCGAACCTGCTGCCCAAGGACATCGTCGCTCTGCACAAGGCCTGGGTCGCTGGCGAGACAGACAAGGCTCGGCGCCTTCATGAGGCTCTGTTCGACGTGATTGGACATCTCTTCATCGAGAGCAATCCAGTACCGCTGAAGGCAGCGCTCGCCCGCACCGGGGCCATCAGCACCGAAATCCGAGCGCCGCTCGCCCCGTTGCGCCCGGAGAGCCTTGCGTCGCTCGAGGCGAGCCTCAAGACCTACGAGACAACCGCCAACATATAAAAAAACCGGTAGGAAGCGGGGCTACTCTCGCATTGTTCGCGAGGGTGGCTCGCCTACGCTGCCGTCAATCCGGATATCGGAGCAAGGCCGAGTACATCGGCGGGGAACGGAGTTTAGACCCATGAAACAAGTCCTTCGGGCAATCTGCGCCGCCGGCCTCTCGCTGCTGGCGCTTTCGGGAACGGCCAGAGCCGAGGATACCGTGGAAGCCGTGCGCGCTCGCGGCGTTCTGCGCATCCCGGGAATTCTCAACGAGGATCCCTATTTCAACAAGGATCCGCGGACCGGCGAATGGCGCGGCTTTGCCATCGAGATGGYCAGGGACATCGCCAAGACGCTGGGCGTCAAATTGCAGGTCGTTGAATCGACCTGGCCCAATTCGATCCTGGACGTGCAGAGCGGCAAGGCTGATCTGGCCCTGGGCGTCACCGCGACGCCGCAACGGGCGCTGTCGGTCGCGTTCTCCCAGCCGACCTATTTCAACAGCTTCGTCATCGTCTCGCCGAAGCCCGAATTGTCGAAGCGGAGCTGGGCCGAGCTCAACGATCCCAAATACACTTTTGCCGTCGATCTCGGCTCCTCCCAGGACCTCATCGCGCAGCAATACCTGCCGAAGGCAAAGATGCTTCGGTTCAAGTCCCGCGACGAAGCGATCGTCGCCGTCGTCACCGGCAAGGCCGATGGCCTCGTGAACACGATGCTCAACGGCCTCGTCATGGCCAAGAAGGCCAGCGGCATCGGCAAGGTCATGGTGCCGCAGCCCGTGCTCTCCACCCCTTCGGTGGTGGCTATGAACTGGGGAACCGACGAGAAGTGGAAGGCCTTCATCTCCTCCTGGGCCGAATACAACCGCCGCATCGGCAACAACCAKACCTGGATCGTGAACAGCCTGGAGCCATTCGGCATCACGCTGGACGATATGCCCGAAGGCTTCGGCTTCGGCGGCTGAACTCCCAGGCGGCCCGCGAGGGCCGCCTCCACGGAAGGCTGGAGAGAACATGTATACGTGGAGCTTTGCCCCGATCCTCCAGGCGAGCGATCTCTTCCTGTGGGGGGCGTGGATCACCGTCGTCTATACGATCGGCTCGATCGCACTTGGCCTGATCCTCGGCCTGGCGGTCTGCTTCGCGCGGCTGTCGGGCAATGGACCGCTGAACTGGTTCGCACAGGGCTTCCAGGAGCTGTTCCGGTGCACGCCCCTGCTCGTGCAGCTGCTCTGGATCTATTACGCCTTGCCGCTGATTCTCGGGATCGACATCCCGAACTGGGCGGCTGCGATGACGACGCTGTCGCTCTATGCGGCCGCATTCTATGCCGAAGTCTTCAGGGGTGGCATCGTCTCGATCGACAAGGGGCAATCCGAAGCAGGCGCCGCGATCGGCATGTCGGGATGGCAAGTCATGCGCAGGATCGTCCTGCCGCAGGCGATCCGCAGGATGATGCCCGCCTTCATCAATCAGTCGGTCACGCAGTTCAAGAACACCTCACTCGTATCGGTCATCTCGGTCGCCGACCTCACCTATATGGCGACCGTCGTGAACGGGCAGACCTATCGACCGCTGGAGGCCTATACGGCTGTCGCGATCCTCTATTTCGTCATCCTGTTCCCGGTCACGAAATTCGCCGACGTCGTTGAGCGCCGCATGCGCGCGGGCAATTGAGGAAAGGCGTTCCATGACCTCCAAACCTTCGTCGACCTCCAAGCCTTCGTCCGCTTCGTCCGGCTCCCTCCTGGAAGCCTCCGGCGTCACCAAGAACTTCGGGGCCCTGAAGGTGCTCCATGGCATCGACCTGGCGGTGAAAGCCGGCGAGGTCCTCTCGATCATCGGCCCTTCCGGCTCGGGAAAGTCCACCTTCATCCGCTGCATGAACATGCTGGAAAGGCCCGATGCCGGCGATATCCTCTTCCGCGGCAGGCGCGTTGGTCTCAAACATGTCGGCGATGCCCATTTCATGGGCCAGGGCGAGCTACGGCGCCATGTCGGCATGGTGTTCCAGCACTTCAATCTGTTTCCCCACAAGACGGTTCTGGAGAACGTGATCGAAGGACCGATCATCGTGCAGCGCAAGCCCCGCGCCGAGGCCGTCGAGATCGCGATGGACTATATCGCGARGGTCGGGCTCGCCGATAAGCGCGATGCCTGGCCGAACCAGCTTTCCGGCGGACAGAAGCAGCGCGTCGCGATCGCGCGGGCCCTGGCCATGCAGCCGGATGCCCTTCTCCTGGACGAAGTCACGAGCGCGCTCGATCCCGAGCTGGTCGGCGAGGTTCTCGGCGTCGTACGCAGCCTCGCGGATCAGGGAATGACGATGGTTATCGTCACCCATGAGATCTCCTTCGCGGCCGACGTCTCGGACCGGATCGTCTTCATGGAAGCCGGGCGCATCGCGGCGGAGGGCTCGCCGACCGATATTCTGCGCAGCCCGAGCAACGAGCGCCTGAAAGCGTTCCTGTCGCGCTTCCATGCCTGATGAACCGATGAACAGGCTTGGGGAGGAACACCGCCCGTTTTCCGTCGTGATCGTTGGCGGCGGCAGAATTGGCTCGGCGCTGGCGGTCCTGCTTCGCGAGGCCCCGGAGTTCGACGTCGTGATCGTGGATCCGACGGAGCCGGCTCGGGTAAGCGCTCGCAATCTCAATCTGCGCCTGGTGGACATCGATCCCGCCAACCCATCCAAGCTGGACAGCCTGCTGGCCCGGTCCGACGCGGTGGTGGCCGCGCTGCCATCATCCGCGACACCTCCCATAGCCGCGGCCGCCCGGCGCAGCGGCGTGCATTACCTTGATCTGAGCGATGATACGCCCGGCCTCGAGGCCGTTCGACGCGAGGCCGGGTCGGCCTCCAGCTGCTTCGTTCCGCAATGCGGTGTATCGCCAGGATTGATCTCGCCGCTGGTGCTGGACCTCTTGTCCAGGGG
>NZ_JBFTRC010000219.1:0-9016 GCF_056399325.1 Allobosea sp. 01N443 | reverse complement strand
GCCATAGATCGCCCAGTTCAGTGTCGCGAGCCGGCGCCCGACCAGGGTTTCCCCGGGCGAATCGCTGGCCCGGATCGCGACATCGGCGTCGCGCTTCGAGAGGTTGAGCGTCTGGTAGCCGATGGCGACATCCAGCCGGATTGCCGGATGCGCCTGGCGGAACGCCGCGAAGATCGGCAGCAGCATGTTGAGGAAGAGCGTATCGGTCGTGGTGACGCGGACCTCGCCGGACGGGGCGACRTCGCGCCCGGCCAGGCGCCGGTCGAAGGCGGTGACATCCTCCTCCATGCGGCTCGCCAGGACGGCCATCTCTTCGCCGGCGCAGGTAGCGACATAGCCCGTCTTGTGGCGTTCGAAGAGGGGCAGGCCGAGCTGCTCCTCGATCTGCCCGAGCCGGCGGAACACGGTGGAATGATTGACCCCAAGAGCAGCAGCCGCACCCGTCAGGCCGCCGTGATCGGCGATCGCCTTGACCAGCCTGAAATCATCCCAGGCGAGATTGGACTTCATCGACGCAGGCTCCGGTTGCGGCGGCAGCATCGCGATATCTTGCGCAATTGCAAGGCGCTGTTTGCGGGGCTCAGCGCGGTGCCGCAGCGCGCCTCAGCCGGTCGTTGATGGCTTCCCCGAGGCCGTGCGCGGGCACCGATGCGATCGCAATCGCCTTGGGGCCCTGCGCATCGAGCTGGCGCATGTAGCCGAAGAGATTGGCTGCAGCTTCCGCGAGATCGCCGCGCGGGCTCAGGTTGAGCGAAATCGCCGGCGCGACGAAGCCCGCTGGCTCCGGTCCGAAGCCGAGCCAGGCTTCTCCGGTGCGGGGCGCTTCGGCGTCCAGCCGCACCGCGGCAGCGGGCGCGTAATGCGAGGCGAGCAGTCCGGGCGAAATCGGTGCGGCGCCAGCCTCGCCGGCGAGCACCAGCGGGCGGCCGATCACGCCCTCGATCGCCGCGCGGGAGACGCCGCCCGGTCGAAGCAGCCTGGGCGCCCCATCGAGGCAGGCGATGATCGTCGACTCGACACCGACCTCGGCCGGCCCGGCATCGACCACGGCATCGATCCGGCCATCGAGATCGGCCAGCACATGCTCTGCGCTGGTGGCGCTGACCCGGCCCGACCGGTTGGCGGAGGGTGCGGCGATCGGGCGTCCGGCTGCTTCGAGAATGGCATGGGCAAGCGGATGCGACGGCACGCGCAACGCGACGGAGGCAAGCCCGGCGCGTGCCAGCTCGCTGACCTGGCAGGCGGACGAAGCCGGCACCACCAGCGTCAAGGGGCCCGGCCAGAAGGCCTTTGCCAGTGCCAGCGCATTGGCGTCGAACAGGCCCTCGCGCCGCGCTGCCTCGACGCTCGGCAGATGTGAGATCAGCGGATTGAAGCTCGGCCGCTCCTTTGCCGCATAGATGCCGGCGACGGCGTGGCCGGATGTCGCGTCGGCCGCCAATCCATAGACGGTCTCCGTCGGCAGCGCGACGAGGCCTCCGGCGCGCAGCAGGCGCGCGGCCTCGGCAATGCCTTCGGCATCGGCCTGCAGAATGCGGGTCGGACGTATCCCGGAGCCCGTTGACCTGGAATGGTTCATATATAAACTGTGTTGTGCGGCAGTGCGTATGGCGGAAAGTCGTGAGGCTGGCGCGTGGCGAAGGGGATAGTTCGTCGCTAACATCGCCGTCAACGCATAACGACGGCAGCAGACCTTGCGCCGGCACATTGCCAGGCGGGCAGGGCATTCAGGGAGAAGGCCATGAGCTATCGCGCCCCGGTCGAGGACATCGTCGCCACCTTGCGCCATGTGGCAGGGCTGGACCGGMTCGTTGCCGATGGCCTGGCCCCCGAGCTCGACGGCGGAATGACCGAAGCGATCCTCGGCGAGGCGGCGAAATTTGCGGGCGATGTGATCGCGCCGCTCAATATGGTCGGCGACAAGGTCGGTTCGACGCTGAGGGATGGCGCGGTGTCCACGCCGCCCGGCTGGAAGGAGGCCTACAAGGCCTGGGCCGAGGCTGGCTGGAACGCACTGCCGGCTCCGGAAGCCTATGGCGGGCAGGGCCTGCCGGCGCTGGTGCAGTCGGCCTGCACCGAGATGTGGAACTCCGCCGCCTTCGCCTTCGCGCTTGGTCCGCTGCTCACCGTCGGTGCGATCGAGGCACTGCATACCCATGGCTCGGCGGAACTGAAGGAGACCTATCTCGCCAAGCTCGTCTCCGGCGAGTGGATGGGTACGATGAACCTCACCGAACCGCAGGCCGGCTCCGACCTCAACGCGCTGCGCTCGAAGGCCGAGCGCGCCGGGGACGGCACCTATCGCATCACCGGCCAGAAGATCTTCATCACCTATGGCGAGCACGACATGACCGAGAATATCGTGCATCTCGTCCTTGCCCGACTGCCCGATGCGCCTCCCGGCACACGCGGCATCTCGCTCTTCCTCGTGCCGAAATACCTCGTCAACGCAGATGGAACGCTCGGCGGCCATAACGACCTGCGCTGCTCCGGGATCGAGCACAAGCTCGRCATCCATGCCTCACCGACCTGCTCGATGGCCTATGGCGACAATGGCGGAGCGATCGGTTGGCTGATCGGCGAGGAGAACCGTGGCCTCGCCTGCATGTTCACGATGATGAATAACGCCCGGCTGAACGTGGCGCTCCAAGGCGTCGCCATCGCCGAGCGGGCCTATCAGCAGGCGCTCGCCTTCGCGCATGAACGCAAGCAGGGCGCGGCACTCGATGCGCCGAAAGGCGCGCCGATGAGCCCGATCATCGTGCATCCCGACATTCGCCGTATGCTGATGGAGATGCGGGCCAAGACGCAGGCGGCGCGTGCGATTGCCTACATGGTCGCGGAAGCGCTCGATCGTTCGCATCGCGAGACCGATATCGGCAAGCGCAAGCAGGCCGCCGAACGCACCGCGATTCTGACGCCGGTGGCGAAGGCCTATGCGACGGATATCGGCGTCGAAGTCGCCTCGACAGGCATCCAGGTCCATGGCGGCATGGGCTATGTCGAGGAGACCGGCGCGGCCCAGCATCTGCGCGATGCCCGCATCGCCACGATCTACGAGGGGACCAACGGCATCCAGGCCATCGATCTCGTGCAGCGCAAGCTGCCGCTGTCCGGCGGCGATGCCGTCAGGGCGTTGATCGCCGAGATGCGGGGCGTGGCGGACGAGGTTGCGGCGGCCAACACGCCCGGCTTCGGCCGCACCGCCGATCGGCTGAAGAGCGCGGTCGACGCGCTGGAGCGTGCAACCGAGTGGATGCTCGCGACCATGGGGGCGAAACCTGCCGAGGTGCTCGCCGGTGCGACGCCCTATCTCAAGCTCTTCGCGCTGGCGCAGGGTGGAACCGGGCTGGCGAAGAAGGCGCTCGCCATGCGCACTGAGGAAGGCGGCGCCGCAGCCGTGGCGACTGCCCGCTTCTTTGCCGAGCATGGCGCCATCGAGGCCCCGGGGCTGGAACTCGCCGTGACGGAAGGCGCTGGCGCCGTGACCGAGGCCGACATGGTCTTCGCCGCGTGAACGGGGCGCCGTGCGCCTCAGCCGGCCTTGCGCACGCGCATGTGCAGGAACAGCGGCGCGACGCGGGTATCCGCGAGATAGGGCTCGCGCGCCGCCGTTTCGGCATCGACCGTCGGCTCGTGCATATGCTCGATGGTGAAGCCCGTCGTGATGAGGAGGTTGACCCACTCGCTCAGTGTGCGGTGGAAGCGCGGCACCTTGAACGGCTCGACCTTGGCCTTCTCATGCTCGGGCGCAGCGCCGAAGCGCCAGGTCTCGATCTCGCCATCGGTGGCGCGGAAATACTCGCGCACCTCGATCCCGAATACGGTCTTGTTCTCGTCGCGCAGAACCCGCCGGAACGGCGTGGCGAAGCAAGGGTGCAGGATCGAGAATTGCAGGAAGCCGCCGGGTCGCAGGACGCGTTCGGCTTCGGCCAGGACGCGATCCTGCCGCGGCATATCCATCAGGGACATGAAGGCGGTCGCGAAATCGAAACTCCCGTCGGCGAAGGGCAGATCCATGCCGTCGGCGACCTGGTAGKCGATGCCGAGCGGAGCGACCGCTTCCGCCTCCCGTGCATGCCGAATGAAGGTCGGCGCGATATCGATGCCGGTCATCCGCGCGCCGGCCTGCRCAATGCGGCGCGTATTGGCGCCTTCGCCGCAGCCGATGTCGAGCCCCTCGAGCCCGGCGACAGAGGGCAGGTTCGCCATGAAGGCCGGCGTGTTCTGGGCATCCCGATAAAGGTCGTAGCCGGCGCGCGCATGGCGCGTCCAGGTTTCGGCATTGGCCTCCCAGCAGGCGGCGACGTCTGCGCTGTCCATTCCGGCTCTCCTGATTCGGGGGACGGTCCGTCTAGAGGATTGCCGATGCCTGCGCTACCGGAATTGTCGCTCCGGTGGTGACCAGCGCCGACCTTGCGGCAGCGCCGCTCGCTAGCCGCATCTGCCTCGTTGCGGGAGCCTCGCGCGGCCTGGGGCGCGGCATCGCGCGGGCCCTGGGCGAAGCAGGGGCAACCGTCATCGTTACCGGCCGCTCCAGCGAGGCCGGCCCCCGCACGGACCAGCGGCCGGAGACTTTTGAGGACACGGCGCGCGAGGTCGAGGCGGCCGGCGGCAAAGGGCATCCCTATCGCTGCGACCATACGCAGGAGCGCGAGGTCGATCAGCTTGTCTCCTGGGCTCTGCGACGCTTCGGCCGGCTCGATTGCGTCGTCGATGCGGTCTGRGGCGGCAATGAGGGCTATGACGGCGACAGGTACCCCGACGGATCGGCCTTTGGCACGCCGTTCTGGCGCCGCCCGGCTGCACGGTTGGGCCAGGGCTTCGAGAGTGGCGTCTATGCGCAGCTCCTGCTGGCGAAGGCCGTTGCGCCGGCCATGGTCCAGATGCGCAAGGGGCTGATCGTCACCGTGGGTTTCGATACCGGTGCGGGCTATCTCGGCGATGTCGTCTACGATCTCGCCAAGGCTGCGATGAACCGGCTGACCTTCGCCATGGCGCAGGAACTCAGGCCTTACGGTGTCACCGCGCTCGGCCTCTCGCCCGGCCATGTCCTGACCGAGCGCGTGCAGGATGCCGGCATGGCGGCCGAGACGACGGAGACGCCACTCTATGCCGGCAGGGCCGTCGCCGCGCTCGCCGCTGATCCCGATGTCAACCGGCACGCCGGGACCGTGCTGCATGTTGCCGATCTCGCGCGAGCCTATGGCTTCACCGATAAGGACGGCACTCAGCCGGACCGTTTCACCATTCCAGATTGAGAGGGAGAGAGACCATGTCGCTCAAGAACAAGACGCTCTTCATCACCGGCGGCTCGCGCGGCATCGGGCTCGCGATCGCGCTCAAGGCGGCCCGCGACGGCGCCAATGTCACCATTGCCGCGAAGACGGCCGAGCCGCATCCGAAGCTGCCGGGCACGATCCATACCGCCGCCGCCGAAATCGAGGCCGCCGGCGGAAAATGCCTGCCGCTGATGGTCGATGTGCGCGATGAGGCTGCGGTCGCGGACGCCATTGCCAAGACGGCAGCCACCTTCGGCGGCATCGACATCGTCGTGAACAATGCGAGCGCGATCAATCTGACCAACACGCAGATGACCGACATGAAGCGCTTCGATCTGATGCACCAGATCAACACGCGCGGCACCTTCATGGTCTCGAAATATGCGATCCCGCATCTGGAGAAGGCGGAGAACCCGCATATCCTGATGCTCTCGCCGCCGCTCGACATGAAGACGCACTGGTTCGCGCCGCATCTCGCCTATTCCATCGCGAAATACGGCATGAGCCTGTGCGTGCTGGGCCTGGCCGGCGAACTCGCCCCGAAGGGCATCGCGGTCAACGCACTCTGGCCCCGCACCACCATCGCGACAGCGGCCGTCCAGAATCTGCTCGGCGGCGACAAGATGGTGCAGGCGAGCCGCACGCCCGAGATCCTGGCCGATGCGGCGCATATGATCTTCCTGAAGTCGTCGCGGCAGTTTTCCGGCAATTTCCTGATCGACGACAGCTTCATGGCCGGCGAAGGCGTCACCGACTTTTCGGCCTACCGCGTCGATCCGTCAGTGCCGCTGATGCCGGACTTCTTCGTGCCCGCCGACAGCAAGCCGCCAGCCGGTGTGAAGGGCGGGGTGTGAAGCGCGCCGCGAGGCGCGTCATCGGTTTGACATCGTTGGTGGCTTGGAGTTCCTGCCCTGCAGCAAAGCGGCCTGTCGGCTGCCGACGAGTCGCTCCCCTATGCTCCTGATCCACAGCATCTGCCCCGACCATGGCGACCGGTTGGCCCATCGCCCGCTCTCGGAGGATGAGCCGATCCCGGTGGGAGCCGTCTGGATCGATCTCCTCAATCCGACCTCCACGGACGACAAGCGGGTCGAGGCCCATCTCGGCATCTCGATCCCGACGCGCGAGGAGATGCATGACCTCGAGCCGTCCGAGATCATCTATACCGAGAACGGCGCCCATTACATGACGGCGCGGGTAATCTGCCAGTCGGACAGCAATGTCCCCAAGCTGGCGGACGTCACCTTCATCCTGACCGAGAAGGCGCTGGTGACCGTGCGCTATGACGAGCCCGGTGCCTTCGGCATCTTTCTCAACCGGGTCGCCAAGCCGGGCGGCTGCGGCATGCAGCCAGAAGCCATCATGGAAGGGTTGATCGAGGCCATCGTCGACCGAGCCGCCGAGGTGCTGCGCGGTGTCGGCGACAAGATCGACGGTGCCTCGCGCCGGATCTTCGACGGCAAGGCGGCCGAGGTCGAGCAGGGCAGCGCCTATCAGGGCGTGATCCAGAAAATCGGCCAGTACGAGCACATCATCTCGAATGTGCGCGAGAGCATGGTGGCAATCGAGCGCGTGCTGCTCTTCCTGTCGGCCAATTACAAGCGGCCGAAGAAGGCCGCGAGCGGCTTCGCACCGGAATGGCGGACCTCGATTCGCGACGTCCAGGCCATCGAGGAGCACGCGACCTTCCTCTCGAGCAAGCTGCAATTTATGCTCGATGCCACGCTGGGTCTGGTCAGCATCGAGCAGAACAAGATCATCAAGCTGTTCTCGGTCGTCGCCGTCGCCCTGATGCCGCCGACGCTGATCGCCTCGGTCTACGGCATGAACTTCAAGACGATGCCGGAATTGGATTGGCAGTTCGGATACCCGATCGCGGTCGGCATGATGATCGTCGCGGCCGTGGTGCCCTATGTCTTATTCCGCTGGAAAAAGTGGCTCTGACGCCTGGATTGAAGATTGCCCGGCCCGCGATAATGGCCAAAGGTCAGGGGCTTTCCAGGCGCTGTGCCGGAAGCTTCCTTGGACCAACATCACATGAAGCGAATTCTGGCGGCGGTCGCCCTTCTGGGCGTGCTCGCGACATCGGCCCATGCGCGCAATTTCGCGGTTCCCGACAAGGATCCTGCCGTCACCATCACCGTGCCGGACAATTGGGCCACCGAGGAGATCGCCTATGGCTACTCCGCCCAGTCTCCCGGCAAGGACGTCTTCTTCTCCGTCGAATATGCCAGCGCCCGCGATGTCGAAGCGATGCTGGACAATAACGAGAAGTGGATGAAGGAGAACAACATCAAGAAGGTGCCGCCGAAGAAGGCCGAGGCGCCTCTGAATGGCATTCCTGCGACCATCCTCCAGTTCGAAACCAGCGACGACAACGGGCCGACGACAGTCGAGTTCATCATGATGTCGGCCGGCAAGAACCGCATGATCATGCTGACGCTCTGGGGCTCCGATGAGGAGCGCACGAAGCATGGCAAGGCGATCGACACGATCATGAGCAGCGTCAAGCCGATCCAGTAGATCGCTGCTCCGTCATCGGGGCGAGAGGCGCTGGAGCAGCGCCTCTCCGCGCGGCGACAGGCGATAGCCGCTCGTCAGGCTTTCCGTCAGCCCGAGCGCCTTGAGTTTGCGCACATCCTGCTTGAACGGAAGGGTTTCTCTGCCAAGCAGTGCCGCAAGCTCTGGTGCGCGCCGTGCCGGATGAGCCGCGATCAGTGCGAGCGTCGCCAGCGTCCAGGCCCGGCGCGCGTCGAGGCGCATGAGGCGCGTTTCGATGTCGTGCATCTCCGGCTCGCCAAGCTCGGCCTCCGCCCGCAAGGCGA
Organism: Allobosea sp. 01N443; assembly: GCF_056399325.1. NCBI lineage: Bacteria > Pseudomonadati > Pseudomonadota > Alphaproteobacteria > Hyphomicrobiales > Alloboseaceae > Allobosea > Allobosea sp. 01N443. Next base: position 909 of record NZ_JBFTRC010000219.1, on the reverse strand, counting down.
TGCGTGGATCTGGCCCGGCAAGCCGCAGGCGGATCCGGTAGAGCTGGCCCTCGCGGCTCGAAAGCTCTGCAAGCAGGCTTTCACGCATGACATGTCCTCCGGCACGCGCGTCGTCCTCGCTGATCTCCGCGACCGGATCGACATCCTCGATCGCCAGCAGGCCGATGCTCGTCAGGAGCGTGCCGCCCGCCCTGACGCTGGGCCGGCGCCAGCGGCGGAACACAAGCGTGACGCGCCCGGCTGCGATGCCATCCAATGTCCTGCGGTTCAGCAGCACGGTGTCACGCCAGCACGCGGGCCATCACGTCCTTCAGGCCCTCGCTGCCGCGCGTCAGCCAGCCAGGAACGGGCAGGCCCTTCGAGCGCAGGAATTCCGGATTGAACAGCTTTGACTGATAGCGTGTGCCGTAATCGGCGAGGATGGTCACGATGGTGTGGCCCGGACCCATCTCCTTTGCCAGCCTGATCGCGCCGGCGACATTGATGCCGGAAGAACCGCCGAGGCAAAGCCCTTCATGCTCCAGCAGTTCGAAGACGAGCGGRATCGCCTCCTCGTCAGGGATCTGGAAGGAGACGTCGATCGGAGCGCCCTCGATATTCCGGGTGATCCGGCCCTGACCGATGCCCTCTGTGATCGAGGAGCCTTCCGCCTTCAATTCGCCGGTCGTGAACCAGGAATGCAGGGCCGCCCCCATCGGATCGGCAAGGCCGATGCGGATCTTTGGGTTGAAACCCTTCAGCGCGATCGCGGCGCCGGCAAGCGTGCCGCCGGTGCCGACCGCGCAGATGAAGCCGTCGACCTTACCGTCGGTCTGTCGCCAGATCTCCGGCCCGGTCGTCTCGATATGCCCCTGCCGATTGGCGATGTTGTCGAACTGGTTGGCCCAGATCGCGCCGTTCGGCTCACTC
>NZ_JBFTRC010000218.1:0-10066 GCF_056399325.1 Allobosea sp. 01N443 | reverse complement strand
CCTAGATGCCGTAATGGGCCGGCGCTTCGAATAGCCATTTTGGGTGGCTGTCCCTCAGAATGATGGTGTTGAAAACGAGGTCCGAGCGATCGGCCTCAAGCATCATGAGAGGAACAGCCGTGGAGCATTATGCTGGAATCGATGTCTCTCTGACAGAGAGCAGCGTGTGCGTGGTCGATGCGACGGGTAAGATCGCCCGCGAGATCAAGGTCGCCAGCGAGCCCGAGGCGCTTGTTGAGTTTTTCGCCGAGCTGGAATTGCCCGTCGTTCGCATTGGCCTGGAGGCTGGGCCGCTCTCGCAGTGGCTGCACGCAGCTCTTGTCGCTGCTGGCCGTGAGGTCGTTTTACTGGAGACCCGTCACGTGAAGGCGGCGCTTTCGGCGATGACGGTGAAGACCGATCGGAAAGACGCCCGCGGGATCGCGCAACTGCTGCGGATGGGCTGGTATCGCGCGGTCCACGCGAAATCGGTGAACTCCCAGGATACCCGGGCGCTTCTGGTTGGCCGCAAGCTTCTGCAAGGCAAGCTTCTCGACGTCGAACTGAGCATCCGTGGCATCCTGCGCGGGTATGGGTTGAAGGTCGGCGACGTCAGCCGGGGCCGGTTCGAGGCGCGCATCCGCGAACTGACCTCGGGCCACGTCGTCTTGGAGACGGTGATCGGCGCGATGCTGGCGGCGCGCGCGGCGCTGTGGAGCGAGTTCACGAAGCTTCATCGCGAGATGCTGAAGATCGCGCGCGCCGACAAGGTCTGCCACCGGTTGATGTCCACCCCGGGCGTCGGCGCGCTGGTCGCCCTGACCTATCGCTCGGCGGTGGATGATCCTGCGCGGTTTGGGAAATCCAGCACGGTTGGCGCCTATTTCGGGCTGACGCCCAAGAAGTATCAGTCAGGCGAGACGAACCGGGACGGCGGCGTCAGCAAAGTCGGCGACACCATGGTGCGAACCGCGCTTTTCGAGGCGGCGCATATTATGCTGACGCGGGCGACCCGCTTCTCGAGCCTCAACGGCAAATCACGCACCCCTAGATTGACCTGTCGGCTCTGGATCTGATGGCATGGTGTGGCGGTCTTCGTACTGACCACGGACAGAAGCATGATCCTGGCGACGAGATATCGTTCAGAGGGACTTGACGATCAAAGGCCCATTACAGAAGCCTTACGGATAACCGAACCGTGACTTGGTGGCGCGCACCTGGGAGATCGCCCTGGCGTCATTGCCCGCGGCGCAACTCCTGCGGGCATTGGCAATCTCGGCACTGACGCGGCTGTGCACGCCCTTGGTGGTGTGGCCGGTCGCGAGGTCGTTATCCATCACCGCCTGGAAACGTTCGACCTCGCCCGAGCAGCCCGATCCGCTCGGCATGCGGAAGGTGCTGGGCGTCACGCCCGGTGCTGCCTGCTCCGGTGCCGGGGCGGGCGGTGGTCCGGCTGTCTGGCAGGCGGCGAGAAGGAAGCCGGCGAGGGCGGGGATCAAGAACGAAGTGGCGCGCATCGCATGCAGGCTCCGGCTGGCGAATGGCCGGGACAATGACCGATTCCCCGCGCCGTTCCAATCGCCTCCGCTCGCAGGTCAGTCCGTCAGCAGGAGGCGGGAGGCAGCCAGTGTCAGGAACCCCGAGAAAGCGGCCGCCAGCCAGATTGCGTCGAGTCCGATCATGTGATGCGCAAGAGCGCCGGCAACCGCTCCGCTCAGCAGCCCAAGCCAGAGCGTGAAATGGCGCAGCCAGGCGAGGCGGGAGCCGCCAAGCAGGGCCCCGGCGATGCGTTGCCCCATCTTTACCAGCGTGCCGGTCATGTAGGTCAGGCCGATCGTGACTTCGCCGTCGCGCTGGAAGACGGAGTTTTCCATGCCCATGGCGACGGCGAGCATGGCGATGCTGATGCCGGCCTCTCCCAGCCTGTCGGACAGCGCAGCGATGAAGAGACAGATCGTCAGAGCTGCCAGCACGGCGGTATGCCGCCTCGTCCGGGCAAAATGGCCGACGAGCGAGCCGAGCACCACGCCGCCGACGAAGAGCATGATGATACCGCCTGCCAGCGCGATACCGCCGAGATGGCCGTTGGCGAGTTCGATCCCGAGCCGCGTCGTATTCCCGGTCATGAAGGACACGAAGAAACCGCCAAGGCTGATGAAGCCGAGCGCATCGACATAGCCCGCAAGACAGGTCAGCCCGACCGCAAGACCGATCGTGCGGCGGTCGTAGCGCATCATCGGATATCTCTCCCCAGCCTGCCCGGCGATCGAATGCGATTCGCAGGGAGCGGACAATGCATGCCGCGCCAGCAGTTGCGGCCCGGTCAGGATAGCGAGACTCCGGCCGGGACGACGTTGCAAACTTCGCATGTGTCACATGCTTGCGCACCGCGGGTGCTTTCGGTTACATCGTGTCCAGTCGAACGAGGAACGCCCGTGGCCGCATCTGCCACCCATGCCTGGATCCTGAGCCGCGCCGCTGCGCGGACGGTCGGCATGCGCGCTCCGCTTGGCCTTGGTCAGCTTCTTCTCCTTAGCCGCCCCTGAGGGCCGGCCGGGCATGCATGCCTGGGCGCTCAGGGGAGTGACGAGAACCGCCTTCCAGACCTAACGCGCCCATCCGAACGACCGCGGCGCGACCCATTCAGGATCACGACCATGACCAACGCTTCCCAGACTGCATCCTCCAAGGACCGGGTGCTGATCTTCGACACCACTCTGCGTGACGGTGAACAATGCCCCGGCGCGACCATGACCTTCGAGGAGAAGCTGGAGGTCGCGGATGTGCTGGACGCGATGGGCGTGGACATCATCGAGGCCGGTTTCCCGATCGCGTCCGATGGCGATTTCGAGGCCGTCTCGGAAATCGCCAAGCGGATCAAGCGTGCGACCGTTGCCGGGCTGGCGCGCGCCATCAGCGCCGATATCGCTCGGGCTGGGGAAGCCGTCCGCCACGCGGTGAAGCCGCGCATCCACACCTTCGTCTCGACCTCTCCGATCCATCTGCAGCATCAGATGCGCAAGACCGAGGATGAGGTTCTGGAGATCATCACCAGGACCGTCGCCCAGGCGCGCAACCTGGTCGAGGATGTCGAGTGGTCGGCGATGGATGCGACGCGCACGCCGATCGAGTATCTCTGCCGGGCGGTCGAGACAGCGATCAAGGCGGGGGCGACGACGATCAACCTGCCCGATACCGTCGGCTACGCGACGCCGGACGAGTATCGCACCATGTTCAGCTCGATCCGCGAGCGCGTGCCGAATGCCGACAAGGCGATCTTCTCGGTGCACTGTCATAACGATCTCGGCCTGGCTGTCGCCAACTCGCTGGCCGGCATCGAGGGCGGCGCGCGGCAGGTCGAATGCACGATCAACGGCATCGGCGAGCGCGCGGGCAACGCGGCGCTGGAAGAGGTGGTGATGGCCCTGCGGGTCCGTGGCGACGTGCTGCCCTACGATACCGGCATCGAGTCGGCCATGCTGATGCGTGCGTCGAAGGCGGTTTCCACCGCCTGTTCCTTCCCGGTGCAGTACAACAAGGCGATCGTCGGTCGGAACGCTTTCGCCCATGAAAGCGGCATTCACCAGGACGGCATGCTGAAGCACCAGCAGACCTATGAGATCATGACGCCCGCCTCGGTCGGCGTGACCAAGACCTCACTGGTGATGGGCAAGCATTCGGGGCGCGCCGCCTTCCGCTCCAAGCTGAAGGACATGGGCTACGATCTCGGCGACAACCAGCTGGAGGACGCCTTCACCCGGTTCAAGGCCTTGGCCGATCGCAAGAAGCACGTCTATGACGAGGATATCGAAGCGCTGGTCGACGAGAACATCGCAACCGCGCATGACCGCGTGAAGCTGGTCTCGCTGACGGTGATCGCCGGCACGCGTGGCCCGCAGCGGGCCATGATGAAGCTGGATGTCGAAGGGCGCGTCGTCGCCGAGGAAGCCGAAGGCAACGGGCCGATCGATGCGGTCTTCAAGGCGATCAAGGCGATCGTGCCGCACGAGGCCCATCTGGAGCTCTACGACGTCCATGCCGTGACGGAGGGCACCGATGCCCAGGCCGAGGTTTCTGTCAGGCTCTCCGAGGGCGGTGCGTCGGTCACTGGCCGCGGCGCCGACCCCGACACTCTGGTCGCTTCGGCCAAGGCCTATCTCTCGGCGCTCAACAAGCTGATCGCGCGTGGTGCGCGCGTGCATGCGCAGGCGGCTGCGGAGTAGCTGCCACCCTTCAACTGCGGGCCCCGGGGCGAGACGATGAGTTCGTCCCGGGGGCTTGCGGTAAAGTGATGTTCCGGCGGTTTGCGACGAGACCGGCGATGCCGCGTCAGCCGGGCTTGCTACCTCTGGCGACCAGGGCCGGCGACGGCACGGCATAGATGCCGTTGCGCTCGTATGCGGAGACCCGTTCGCGCAGATATTCCTTGATCCTGGCCAGGTTCTCCGGACGCTGCAGGCGCAGGACAGCTGCGGCGCGGACCGTGCCGGATGAAATGGCGTCGATGATCGCGTCGGGAGATGAAACGCGCCAGACCAGCGGGACTTCCACGGTCGATATATTCACGAAACCGGCTCGGGCGAGCAACTGGGCGGCGAAGCCCGGTTCGCCATAGCTGAAGAAGTTGGGGCCGGGAGGCAGCCCCACGTCCAGCGAGCCATGAGCGTGGATCGCGTCATAGACCATCGAGAAACCGATACACTTCGTCGCGTCGCTCCACGAGGCGTAGGCAAAGCGCCCGGCGGGTTTGAGAGTGCGGCAGGCCTCGGCCAGTGCCTTGTCCGGATCGGGCAGGTGGGGCAATCCGAAGGCGTTGAGGACGGCATCGAACTCACCATCGGCAAAGGGGAGGGCCTCGGCATTCCCCTCCACAAAGCGGATATCTGGATAGGTCTGCTGTGCCAGCCGAATCTGGACTGCGGAAAAGTCCAGGCCGATGGCATCTGCGCCATGGTCACGCGCGGCGGCCGCCACATAGCCGACACCGCAGGCGACATCGAGAACCCTATCCCCCGCATTCAGATCGGCGGCGCGGATCAGCTCGGGGATGCAACCCGATGTCACTTCGCCCAGATTGCGATGATAGGCGAGCGCGACCGTCGCCGAGCCCCAGCCCGTCTGCTCGAGATTCCCGAAGGCACTGGATGCGGCCATCAAACGGGCCTCCCCATTACACTCCGCTTGGCCGCGGTCGCGCGGCGCGCATCGTACTTGAGGATAGCACGATCGGAGCGAAACGTCCGCTCGCCCTCACACCGGCCAGCCCTCGTCCGCTTTGATCGTCGCCAGCACGAAGGAGGAGCGCATGTCCGCGACGCCGGGCAGCGTCAGCAGGCGCTGCATCGCGAATTCGCCATAGGCCTCGATATCGTCCGCGACGATATGAACGAGCAGGTCGCATTCGCCGGTCATGGCCTGACAGGAGATCACCTCCTCGAAGGATTTGAGCTTCTCGACCAGCCTTGTCCGCCAGTCCGGGTCGGATTGCGAGAGCTTGACGAAGGCATAGGCTTCGACGCCATGGCCGAGTGCGCGCCGGTTCAGTTCCGCGCGGTAGCCGGCAATGATGCCGTCCTCCTCCAGCGCCTTGAGCCTGCGCAGGCAGGGCGAGGCCGCCATGCCGATCTCTTCGGACAGAGCTGCGTTGGTGATCCGGCCGTTACGCTGCAGGGCACGCAGGATCCGCCGATCGGTCTCGTCGAGCCGAGACGGGTTTGCAGGATGGTGGGGCATCATCGGACCTCAATCCATTTCCTCGGGTCATATCCTGCCAACAGACGTGTCGAAGAACAAGAAATGGTCAGGACATGACCGTCGGCTCCGCGCATGCTCAGTGCATGCAAGGGAGGTGCGCCATGTCGACCGATCCGTTCTCCCGCTCCGGCTTGAAGCCGCATGAAATACCAGAGGATTTCGTCGTCGATCAACGTTTCGACGCCTATTCGCGGGCTGATCATGAAACCTGGTCGCGGCTGCATCGACGCCAGGCCGAGTTGCTCCGCGGTTGCGTCTGCGACGAATATTTCGAGGGGCTCACTGCGCTTGGCATCGCTGCCGATGGCATTCCCGATTTTCGCGACCTGAACCGCGTGCTCGAAGCGGCGACCGGCTGGACGGTGGTGGCCGTGCCGGGGCTGGTGCCGGACCGGGTCTTCTTCACGCATCTGGCGGCACGCCGCTTCCCAGCGGGCTTCTGGATCAGGCGGCCAGAGGAGTTCGACTACATCGAGGAGCCGGACATCTTCCATGACATCTTCGGCCATGTGCCGCTGCTGATGAACCGGGCCTATGCCGATTTCGTCGCGGCCTATGGCGAGGCGGGATTGCGACTGCATGATGCCGCCGATCTTGCGCGGCTGGCGCGGCTCTACTGGTACAGCGTCGAGTTCGGGCTGATCGAGACCAAGTCCGGCCTGCGCATTTTCGGTGCCGGCATCGCCTCCTCGCCGGGGGAGACGATCTTCGCGCTCGAGAGCACATCACCCAACCGCATCGCCTTCGATGCGGTCCGCGTGATGCGTACGCTCTACCGCATCGACGATTACCAGCAGAGCTATTTCGTGATGCCCGGCTTCGACGCCATGCCGGCGCTTGATGAAACATCGCTGGCGATGACCTTGTCCCAGGCGCGGGCCGGGGCCGATATCGATCCGGAAATGGCGCTGCCGGCGGATCGTCTTTTCCAGCGTGGTGATCAGAGCCACCATCGGCAAACGCAGATCGCCTCCTGAGCTGCCGGGGAGAACCGGTTTTCCCCTGAAATCACAGCGATTTCGCTGCCGCCGTCTTGGCGGCGGCAGCGCGCTTGCCTTCTATGTCCGTTCGTGACGCGAGCATGGTCGCGGCTTGGCTGGGGAGCGTGAGGCATGGCTGGCTATTTTCCGAAATGGACATTGAAAACAACCGGCGCGGTGATGCCGGATGAGCGGCTGCCGACCGGGCAGACGATCGTCGCGGGGTTGCAGCACGTCGTTGCCATGTTTGGCTCGACAGTGCTGGCACCGCTGCTGATGGGGTTTGACCCCAATGTCGCGATCTTCTTCTCGGGCATCGCGACGCTGCTCTTCTTCGTGATCACCAGGGGGCAGCTGCCGAGCTATCTCGGTTCCTCCTTTGCCTTCATCGGCGTGGTGATCGCTGCGACGGGCTATGCCGGGGCTGGCCCCAACGCGAATATCGGGGTGGCGCTTGGCGGCATCATCGCCTGCGGCGCGGTCTATTTCGCCATCGGCCTGATCGTGCAGGCCGTCGGCACCAACTGGATCGAGAAACTGCTGCCGCCCGTGGTCACCGGCGCGGTTGTCGCCGCGATCGGTCTCAACCTGACCGCGGTCGCGATGAACATGATCTCGGCGAGCCCCTATACGAAATGGATCGCGTTGTTCACCGTCGTCGCGGTCGCGCTGGTGGCGGTTTACGGGCGCGGGCTGGCGCAGCGGCTGCCGGTGTTGATCGGCGGCCTCACGGCCTATGTGGTCTATGCTGCGACGGCCTCATCTTTCGGCGCTCCGACAATCGATTTCGGGAAGATCGCCGCAGCATCCTGGTTCGGCTTGCCGAATTTCGTCGCACCGGTCTTCGATTTCAAGGCGATGGCGCTGATCGCTCCGGTCGCGATCATCCTGGTCGCGGAGAATCTCGGGCATATCAAGGGCATTGCCGTGATGACCGGCCGTAACCTCGATCCGCTGATCGGGCGCGGCTTCATGGCCGACGGGTTGGGGACCATCATCGCCGGGTCGGGCGGCGGCACGGGCGTCACGACCTATGCCGAAAACATGGGCGTGATGGCGGTGACGCGGGTCTATTCGACCCTGGTCTTCGTCGCTGCGGGCGTGATCGCACTGGTGCTCGGCTTCTCGCCCAAATTCGGCGCGGTGATCGGCACGATCCCGGTCGCAGTGCTGGGCGGTCTCGCTGTCGTCGTCTTCGGCCTGATCGCTGCGACTGCGGGCCGGATCTGGGTCGAGAACAAGGTCGATTTTTCTGCGCCGAAGAACCTCATCACGGTTGCGACCGCGCTGATCCTCGGCGCCGGCGATCTCAAACTGCCGATTTTCGGCTTCGAACTCGGCGGAATCGGCACCGCTACCTTCGGTGCGATCGCACTTTACCACCTGCTCAATCGCCGCACTGCGTGAGGATTTCTCGCAGTTGCACACAGGCATTTAGCCGGAGTGCATTTTTCTGCTCAAACGGGGTGGACAGGGCAGGGGGCGTTTGTTACACGCCCCCTGCCTGACGCGGTTCCGGCCGGCAGAAAGGCAACGTCTTCGTGGCGTATGGGTGATTAGCTCAGTTGGTAGAGCAKCTGACYYTTAATCAGMGGGTCGTAGGTTCGAGCCCTACATCACCCACCACGAACCTTCCTTGAAGTTCAGATATTTAGCCCCGCCTGGGGACCGGCCTTGCCCGGGACCGGCATGGTTGTTTTGCGGCTCGTGCTGCATGTTCCGGTATGCATTCGTGCCGAGCCGGCCAAATCTTCGACCCAGCGTAGCAGCGGCAACTTCGGCCAGATTCCAGCGCTCCGCACAGCCGGACGAGCGCCCCGTTTGAACGAAGGCGTGTGCGCGGATCAGCCCTGTTCGAAAATCGCCGGCGTGCCGCCGGTGTGCAGGATGCAGGCCGCGTCATCGGGCGAAATGATGCGGTCTTCCGCCAGCTTCAGAAGCCCGGCGAAGGTTTTGGCCACGTAGGTCTGTTCAAGGATCAGCGCCTCATGCCGGGCAAAGAGAGCTGCCGCCTGAACCGATGCCGGCGTGGGGGTGCCATATCCCTCGCCGAGTTGTCCGAGGTCGATGCGGACGCGGTCGAGACACCCTGATGGCAGGGCTCGGCCAACAAGCCCAGCAAGGTCGCGCAGGATAGCGTCGAGACGGCGCCGAAGGGTACAAGCGTCGTATTCGACGCTGACCAGATGGAAGGTCCACGGCAGTCCGAGGACGGCCGCTCCGAAGATCATTCCCGCTTCCGTCACGCCCATCGAGCCGGGAAGTACGATGTGCCGGAGATCGAGACTCAGCGCCTGGGCCTGTTCGGATAACTCCTGCGCCGCCCGGACATAGCCCAACGCCCCCAGAACCGGATCGCCAATCAGATAGGGCCGTCGTCCCGCTGCCACGAGTTCGGCGATTGTCTGCCACGCCAGCCGCCCACGCTCCTCCTCGCCAACGGGGCCGAGCATCTGGATGTCGGCCCCCAGTCGCTTCGTCAGCAGGGCGTTGCCGCGCAGAGGAGCCGATGGGTCGCCGGCATAGAGGACGAGCATGTCGATGCCGATTTTTGCCGCCGCCGCCGCGGCCAGCCGGCATTGGTTGGAGGGCAGGCCGCCGGCCACCACCAACATGTCGCTCTTCCGTGCGAGCGCTTCTCCGATCCAGAATTCGAGGCTGCGCACCTTGTTGCCGCCGAAGGCCAGCGGCATGCAATCGTCGCGCTTGATCCAAAGCTGCGGATGCCCGGTCACACGGCCGATGCGGCGCATCGGCTCAAGCGCCGTTGGGCCGCCGACGAGATCGATCCGCGGAAACGCGCTCAGCATGACGTGGTCCAGATCCAGAATGCAGGGGCGCCGCCGCGACGCCGAGCATGGCGAGACAAGCGAAGCGCCCTATAGCAATAGACAAGCCCGGCGGCGGTGCAATCCAGCGCTCGATGCTGACGTTCAGGACGTCCGGGCTTGTCGGCGTGCCGCATTTGCCTCCGCATATTGCAGCAACCGGTCCAGATCATCGCGCGCGATGTCAAAGGTCTCGCCCATTTGCGCCAGAGCTTCGTCGATATCCGCCGCGATGAAGGGCGGAGCTGAGCCCGTCGGGAGTTTGTTCAGCTCGGTTCGTGCTGCACGATGGGGATAGGAGCGGCGCGAGAGGGCATGGAATGCCACCCCGAGCGCAACCAAGGCCAGCGAGTTCAACCCGACGGGGATCAGCGGGAACAGAGAGCCCCATTTGGCGACAGCCGAGCCACCAAGTGCGGCAGTCAGGGCAACCGCGCCGCCGGGAGGATGAAGCGACCGCGTGACCGACATGACGGCGATCGCAAGCGCCACCGCGAGCGCCGCGGCGAGGGTGACGTCAGGAAC
>NZ_JBFTRC010000217.1:0-10126 GCF_056399325.1 Allobosea sp. 01N443 | reverse complement strand
CTGTCAACCTCCGATTTCGCGCGGTCATCGCCGGGGTCATGGTCCTTTCCGAGGTCGAGCGCCTCATGATGATGTTCGGGTTGGGTGCCTCAACGTGTGCAACGACGTTCCAGTAGACGTCAGCCGAAACAACGAGGTCACCACAACCGCCGTCCCGGCGGGGACATCGCGAGTGCCGAGATTGGCGCTCGTGAGCAGGTCTATGCGGGAAGCGCCTACGCCGTCTTTTCGCTCCCCCATTCGAAGCTGGTGCCGTCGACCCAGATGCAGTGGAGGAGCACGGCCATCTTGCGTGCGACGGCCACCTTGGCCTTCTTCATCCCGATCCGCTTGGAGAGACGGATGCCCCATGATTTCAGCGTCGACCATTTCTTGGTTCGATGCATCAGGACGCTGGCTGCCTCGTAGAGATAGGTTCGCAGCAAGCGATCTCCCCAATGCGAGACACGGCCGCTGACATCCGTTTCCCCGGATTGCTTTCGCCGCGGCGTCAGGCCCAGGTAGGCACCGACGTCGCTGGCCGAGGAAAAGCGTGAGGGATCGTCGATCGTGTGGCGGTAGGTCAATGCCGTCACCACGCCGACGCCGGGAACCGTCATCAGCCGGCGTGTGGTGCAGTCGTCCTGAGCGAGACGCCGGACCTGCCGATCGAGTTTCTCCTGTTCCTCGCAGGTCCGCTCATGGACACTGAGGAGCGCCCCGATCACGGATCGGAGCGGATGCCCCTCGACAACCAGCTCCAGGACCTTTCGCTGGAACTGCGTTCCAATCGATCGGCTGAACTGTAGCCCATACTCCTTCAGCATCGAACGGATCTGGTTTTCCAGATCGCGACGGATGGCGACAAGCCTCGAGCGCGCGACGAGCAGGGATCGGGTTGCCTGGCTCTCCGGACTCTTCACTTTGACTTCTCGGTACCAGCCGACCCGAACCAACTCCGCCAAGCCTTGGGCATCGTTCAAACGCTGGTCTCTTTCTGCGATACGTCCAGCCCGACATACTGTTTCATGATGACCATCCCGTGCTCAGGCCGGCGCCGCTGCCTGCCCTCTGTCACTCTGAAGGCAGGGGCTCAGCGGCAGCAATTACGTCATCGTGTGCAACTTTGGGTCTGACGCAATCTCGCTGCAGCCCGAGATCATCGGGCACCGACGAGCCGAGCCTGAAGCAGGTCCATCTTTCCGCGGCCGTACATCGTAAGCGGTGTCCCGGCGCCACCTTTCCGGCAACGGTCTGAGCGACGATGTTGGAAGCCCCTGAGGGCTTCGGCACATGACGATTTCAGAGCTTACGCTTAAATCCAGCGACGATGAGCCGGTTCGGAGGTTCGAGGTCTTCACCGGGACCGGACGCCGACGGGATTGGTCGGACGACGACAAGGCAAGGATCGTGGCGGAGAGCTACGAGCCGAGCGCGACGGTGAGCGAGGTTGCGCGCCGCTATGCCTTGTCTCCGCAGCAGTTGTTCGGCTGGCGGCGTCTTTTGCGGCGAGCACCGGAGACGTTGCCGCCGGCATCATTGCCAACGTTCGTGCCTGCGGTGGTCGATGCAGCACGCCCGGCGCCCGAGACCGTGAGGCAGCCGGCGACGCGTCGTCGTCGTGGCGTAGCCCGGTCGAGCGGCGGGATTGAGATCGAGATTGACGGCGTCGTGGTGCGTGTCGGAACCAGTGCGAGCCCGAAGACGATTGCCGCGGTGATATCCGCGCTAAAGGGCGGCTCGTGATCGGCCCGACTGGCGCGGTCCGTGTCATGATCGCAACGAAGCCGGTCGACTTCCGCAAGGGCGCGGAGGGCTTGGCCGCACTGGTGCGCGAGAGCATGGGCGCCGATCCGTTCTCGGGCGCGGTGTATGTGTTCCGGGCGAGGCGTGCTGACCGGATCAAGCTCGTCTACTTCGATGGGACGGGTGTCTGCCTGTTCTCGAAGAGACTGGAAGACGGCAAGTTCCAGTGGCCCACTATCGCCGACGGCGTCGTGCGACTTACAGCGGCGCAGCTTCAGGCGCTGCTCGAAGGCCTCGACTGGCGACGGGTGCATCAGCGGCGCGAGACGCGCGTCCCCGTCGCGGCAAGTTGATCGCTCGGCGGTGGCAAGCCACTGTAATCCATGATTGAATTGGCTCCGYGAGCAACGCGGCCAACCCACTGACCAGCGATCCGATCGCGCTTCGGGCGATGCTCGCGGAGGAGCGCGCCGAGAACGAGCGGCTACGCCAGATCATCAAGGAGTTGCAGCGCCATCGCTTCGGGCGCCGGGCCGAGAGCCTGCTGGTCGATCAGTTGCTGCTGAGGCCTCGAGGAGGCCGAGCAGATCGAGGCCGAGGGCCTCGCCGGCGAGGAAGCGGCTGATCCCGCAAAGCGGGCCGAGCGGGCCAGGAAGCGGCGCGCCAACCGCGGATCGCTGCCCGCACACCTGCCGCGTGTCGAGCGGATCATCGACGTCCAGGACAAAACATGCCCGTGCTGCCAGGGCGCGCTGCATGCGATGGGCGAGGATGTCTCCGAACGTCTCGATATCGTCCCCGCCCAGTTCCGCGTGATCGTGACGCGTCGGCCGAAATACGCCTGCCGGGCCTGCGAGGAGGTGGTGGTACAGGCGCCGGCGCCAGCCCGGCTCGTCGAAGGCGGCATCCCCACCGAGGCGACCATTGCCCATGTCCTCGTCTCGAAATACGCCGATCACCTGCCGCTCTATCGCCAGGCTCAGATCTATGCCCGGCAGGGGGTGAACCTCGACCGATCGACCCTGGCTGACTGGGTCGGCAAGGCGGCCTTCCTCCTGCGGCCCGTGCATGAGCGCCTGTTCGAGCGACTGAAGGCATCGACCAAGCTCTTCGCAGACGAGACCACGGCGCCGGTGCTCGATCCGGGCCGCGGCCGGACCAAGACCGGCCAGCTCTTCGCCTATGCCCGCGACGAACGGCCTTGGGGCGGCGCCGATCCGCCCGGCGTGGCTTATCTCTACGCGCCCGACCGCAAGGCCGAGCAGCCGATCCGGCATCTTCAGGGCTTCGTGGGCACGCTGCAGGTCGACGGCTACGCCGGCTACAAGGTGCTGGCCGAGAGGAATGCCGTGAGCCTGGCTTTTTGCTGGAGCCACGCCCGGCGCAAGTTCTACGAACTGGCCGAAGCCGGTCCGGCGCATATTGCTTCGGAAGCGCTCGCGCGCATCGCAGAACTCTACCGCATCGAAAACGACATCCGGGGACGCTCCGCCGAGGAGCGGCGCATTGCCCGCCAGGCAAGGAGCCGCCCCATCGTCGAAGCGCTGGAGCCGTGGCTGCGCGACAAGCTTCTCCTCGTCAGCCAGAAGAGCAAGCTCGCCGAGGCCATCCGCTACGCGCTCTCGCGCTGGGCCGGTCTCTCGCGCTTCCTCGACGACGGCCGCGTCGAGATCGACTCCAACGTGGTCGAGCGCGCGATCAAGCCCATCGCTTTGAACCGCAAGAACGCGCTCTTTGCCGGATCTGACGGCGGCGCCGAGCACTGGGCCGTGATCGCCTCACTCGTGGAAACGGCCAAGCTCAACGGCGTCGATCCGCAATACTATCTCGCCGACGTCCTCGCCCGCATCGTCGCCGGCCATCCCCAGAGCCAGATCGACGACCTGATGCCCTGGGCTTACGCAGAGACGCAGCTCAAGGCTGTGGCCTGAGAACAGCGCTCACCGTACATCTGGCGTTTGACGAGCTTGAGTTTTGTGATCTGGCCTTCGGTCTGACCGTTGGACCAGGGCGAAGTGATGGCGGCGCGGACGGCCGTTTCGTCCTTTCTGACGCCGCTGCAGAATGACGCCACAAGGCTGTCGGCGGCGCGCTCCATCCACAATGTCATGCCGGCGACGGCTTTGGTGCGGATCATCTGATGGAAGTCCGAGATGATCTCGCGGGCCTTCGCCAACTGCGGCAGGCCGCTCTCGATGGCTGCGATGAGAACCGTCTCCGCCTTTGAGAGCTTGTCGCGCCCGTTCGTCATGAAGCGAGCGATCGTGCGGGCGGAGGGGATGCGTGCGAGGGTACCGGCGTCGGYCCTTTCGGCACGCCGCCGACGGGTGGCCCACTCGGACACAACTCTCAGGCTGCCGCGGAACCCGCGCGACCGCATCGTGCGCCAGAGTTCTGTGGCATTGCGCTTTCCGGCGTCCCACTGCGCATCGAGCCACGGCAGCATTTCCTCCAGCGAACTTTGCCGCGTCCGGAACACCTCGGAGCGCTGACCGCGAACGATGCGGCGCACCGTATCGCGCGCCAGGCCTGTGCGCCTGACGACCTGCTTGATCGGAACACCCGCGTTAAATAGCGCCATGACGGCTGCGTTGGTCTCTTCCCGGCGCTCGTACCCTTCATATTGCAAGCGCTCGGCCGAGGTCAGGAGGGCGGGGTTAATCACCGTCGCGCCGATGACGGAACGGATTTGACGCATGGATTTGCGCACGGCCTCCAGAAACGCCCGACTGGCATTCTCCATAAGATGCCAGCGGTCAGCGACCTGTTCGGCCGACGGCAAGGCCTTGGCCGCCGCCTCGCCATATCCACCGCCACGGTCGCGAGCGATGATTGTGATGGACGAGTGATGCCGCAGCCATGCCTCTGACGTTGCCGGTTCCCTGTCGGGCAGAAGCGTCACGGTCCGTCGTCGTTCGAGGTCGCAGACAATCGTGCCGTAGCGGTGATTGCGCCGCCACGCGAAGTCGTCGATGCCGATCACGGTCAACGTGTCCGCTGGCACCTGCGCCTTGCGCCTGACCACGCGCAGCAGCGTATCGTTGCTCACCGGGACCATCAGCCGCTCAGCGAAGCTCGCTGCCGGCCGGCCGCCGAGCGCCAGGCCCAGATGATGCACGATCATCTCCAGTCGCCCCGTCCGGCGTGACAGCGGAGCCAACACGTCGTTACCAAATCGCTCAGCGAAGATGCGACGGCCGCACAGCACGGCATCGCACCAGAAGCGCCTGACCCTAATCTTCAGGTCTACGCGCCGGCCTGCGATCGGGAGATCGGAAGCTTGCCGCCAATATTGGCTCTGGATCCGTCGCGAACAGGCTCCGCAGGATGGGCAGGCACCCGAAGACGCCGTGGCACGAACGCTGACTACGGCGCGATCCCCGTCGATCTCAGACCGCATCACGGCAAAGCCTAATGGTACAAGCCTGGAAGGCCGAACTCCGTGATCCATCGCGCTGATTCCTTCTGGAAGACAACGCCAGATCACCGCCTATCTGCAGCGAGATTGAGTCAGACCCAATATTGGACGCCGATCGGGGGGCAACATTGCGCGCCGTTTGACACTTTGACGGCATCAACAGCGTCGAGCGCCCGAGCCGAATACACCAAAGCCGCGCCCGCGTTCATCGCGATGGCAACGCCCAGAGGCGMATGTGATGAGCTACTCCATATTCGAAGGTCACCTTCTTATCGAGCGTTGCCGGTCATTCAGTGCCGCCATACCGAGGCGTTCGCCATGCTGCTTTCGGTCAGTTGGCAAGCACGCGGGAAGCTCTAGAACGGTCTGGAACAAATACGCGATCCGTCGGCGAAATTGTCAGGGCCGTTGAATTTGTCAGGCGTTCTGGGGGCTGATTGTGAGCGAGTTGCTGGACGAGGAGGTGAGCTTAATTAGGGCCATGGTCGACCATGGTCTGGTGGGGAGCTTTCAGGAGGCCCATTCGTACTTCTCCTACCCGGATCGCGACTTCAATCCAAGGGTGATCAGTGAGATAATGAATAAAGGGCGCCATCCGGACGCGGATCCAGCCAGCCCGGTCGAAGCGCGCTTGTTTATGTCAGCGATGCAGAAGGTCGCGCGGCCTGACCCGGCGAACTTTCTAGTGGGCGACGCTCACCTTAGGTTGACTTGGTGGCCGATGGGCCAGGGGCTGTTTGCTACCGGGTCGCTTCACCGCAAGTCCGGCGGCCCCGTGCATTGGTCCTATGACTGCGGCTCTGCAAGCGGGAGCGCGCAAATTGATCGAGCCATCCAAAATTTCGGCAGTGAGCTGAAGGCGGGAGGCGGCACCGCACAGCTTGCGTTTGCAGTGCTCTCACACTTCGATGCTGACCACATCAATGGTTTCATACGCCTGATTAAGAGCGTGCCAATCCAGACGCTACTCCTTCCCTATATTCCACCTTGGCAGCGCCTCGTCATTGCAATCGAGCAAGGGCTGTCCGCTGCGGACCCGCTCTTCGGGTTCTTCATCAACCCAGTCGCCTTCCTCTCCCAGATCGAGGGCGGTCAGTTCGGCGAAGTGATTTTTGTCGGGGGGCGGCGGCCCGGCGGCGAGGACGAAGGGTTCGCCGATCCGGTCGTACCGGAAGACCGCGGTGGCCCCCTAAAGGCGGAGACGGAGCAGGCGCCGCGCGAAACCAAAGGCGACCCAGCTGCTCGGCAGGGCAAGCGGGTTGGAGTGCGGTTCCTGCGCTGGGGGGGGCGACTGTTGGTCCCAGGGCTTTGGGAGTTCGTGCCGTACAACGACATCGGCATGGCGCACAAAGTAACCGCGGACTTCAAGGCTGCGGTCGAGCCGCTCGTTAAATCGCTGCTGACGAGCGAGCTGCAGAGCGACCTCGACGCCGTCAGGAAGGTTTACGACCGGCACTTCGGAAAGACAGCGCGAAAACGGAACTTGATTTCATTGTTCTTGTACTCCGGCCCCCTCGGGCAATCGCTGCTGTGGCGCCGATCGATCTCCTGCTCAGCCGACTTCCGCGGGATCATCTCGCGATTTGCCCAGATGCATACCGGGGACGCCACGCTCGATCGTCGCAGGTTTCGCGAGTTCGCCTCCTTTTATCGCCCGCATGGCCGTCTGGAGCGCTCGGGCGTGTTTCAGGTGATGCACCACGGCGCTGCTGGTAATTGGCATGAGGGCATTGGCGCGGATTTAAGCCCGGCAGTGAGCATCTTCTCATCGGACCCGGCGCATAGGAAATACAAGCACCCCCATGCCGAAGTCCTTCGGGATTTTTGGCCTTATGGTCCCGTTCAAGTAGACAAAGATTTCGGCTTTCGCCTCGATGCCTCTCTACTCTTCTTCCGATGACAGGCATTTTGGTCACGAGCGATGCGCCGGAGCGGACGGTGCTCGAACTTAGGCCCTGGGTATGCGGCATGCCCCCGCGGGTATTCCCGGCCTTCATGRCACCTTTTCAGACCGCGCGAACGAAACGCGTTGCAGCTGGATTAGCTTCGGCAATCGACCTTTCAACGGGGCATAGCGAATGTCTGGTTTCAGGCGAGCTCCCAATGTCTGGTCGTGGCGCTAGTCGCCCTCGGTTGGCGTCGCACTCTGCTCCTGGCAAGCTGAGGATGAATACGATGCTCGTCGGGGAAGACCAGTGATACTTTACCTCCACTTGGTGAGCTGACGTGACCGCCGAGGACGAGACGATCGCCGCTTATGATCGCTACGCAACGAATTTCGCGGCGCAGTACGAAGCGCTCTCGGCCGAGGCTGCGTTTGCGGGGGTAAGCGATCTGCTGCCCCGAGGTCCCGGCCGTCTCGCTCTCGACGTCGGAGCAGGTTCTGGCCGAGATGCCGCGTGGCTAGCCGGGCGTGGCCTCGAGGTCATCGCGGCCGAGCCATCTGGCGGTATGCGCCGCGAGGGCAAGACACGCCATCCCGGCCTCCGCTGGGTAGATGATCGCCTGCCCGGTCTCGCAGCCGTCCATCGCCTCGGACTAAGCTACGACCTTGTGTTGCTCAGTGCCGTGTGGATGCACGTGCCACCACGCGAGCGCTCGCGTGCTTTCAGTTCACGCTGCTCAAGCCTGGCGGCCTGCTGGTGCTTACCCTGCGCTTCGGTCCTAGTGAACCCGGGCGTATCATGTACCCGGTCTCCCTAGGCGAGATCGAGGTACTCGCCCGAGACCACGGCTTAGCTATCGTACGTGCCCTCGACACGGCTGACCCTAGGGCCCGGATCGGCGTGAGCTGGACGACGATCTGCCTGCGCCAGCCCGACGACGGCACCCTCGGTCTGCCGCTGATCCGCGGCTTGATCCTGAACGACGATAAATCCTCGACCTACAAGCTCGGTCTGTTGCGCGTAGTCGCCAGGATCGCCGACGCTGCACCAGCCCTGGCGGTGCCTGTGCGGAGCGAGTTCGACCGCGTTGCAGTGCCGCTCGGGCTCGTTGCGCTGAATTGGCTCCGCGCTTACCTGCCGCTCGTCGCTGCCGCCTTGCCGCAGGCGCCGAACAACCGCGGTCCGGATGGACTCAGCTTTGCGAAAAGGGCTTCCGGCAGTTGCTGGCACAAGGAGTTACGGCGCACGACCTGCGGATCGGGGCGAGTTTCGATGGCGAACGCGCTGAAGCTCTGGTTGCGGCAATTAGTGAGGCACGGCGGACGATCGTTGCCATGCCAGTGCGCTATACGACGTTGCCGAACTCGGACGCGGCGGTGTTCGAGGCAGTCGGGAAGCCCGTGCGCTTGGCGCGCGCGCTGACTCTGACGCCGGAGGTGCTGGGGGAGCACCGGGCAAATTGCCCAGCCAGCTAGGGCTATTGAGAATAGCTGCCATTCGTCCTGTTTGATCGTAGGCAAGCCGACGGAACCATGGGATCAGCCATACGGCTTTGTCTTTCTGTATATCCATGACGAATTCGCGGAGGCGGCTTGACCAAGTCAATGCGACGGAATGCGTTTCAGCGAAATTCATCGAGTTTCTGCCGATCGAAGTGCGGCGCGTCGGACTGACTTCCGAAAGTAGAGGCACTTGGTCCTCGACGATTACAAACGCGTCCGGCCGGATGAACTCTATGACTTCGAGAGACTGACTCCAGAGGGCTCGTTTAGCGTGCTCTTCCTCTCAACTACCACCCTCAAATTCCAGTCGGCGAGGCAGGAGAAGCGTCCGATCCAGAGGCTTACAAGACGCTTTCTCTGCGCCTTCCTTCGTCGGCGGGGGCGGCTCCGAAGTTGTGCGGAAGCGGGGTGACGAAGGGC
The DNA here is from genome assembly GCF_056399325.1 of Allobosea sp. 01N443. Lineage (NCBI taxonomy): Bacteria > Pseudomonadati > Pseudomonadota > Alphaproteobacteria > Hyphomicrobiales > Alloboseaceae > Allobosea > Allobosea sp. 01N443. Next base: position 1,175 of record NZ_JBFTRC010000217.1, on the reverse strand, counting down.
AGCGACTTGATCGTCTTTAGGTTCTCCCAACGGCTACTGCGATAGAAACGAGCGATAGGCGGGGTTCTCCGTCTCGTCCCAAAAGGGAAAACCGAGCGCGTCAAGGTTGCGAGCGAGCCTTGAGCGGTCGTCTCGCGGGACCTGGATGCCCGCCAGCACGCGCCCGTAGTCGGCGCCGTGGTTTCGGTAGTGGAACAGCGAGATGTTCCAGTCGCCCGATAGGCTGTTGAGGAATTTCAACAGCGCGCCTGGCCGCTCGGGAAACTGAAAACGGAAGATCATCTCGTTGGCGATGTCAGGCGCCTTGCCGCCGACCATGTAGCGGATGTGCAGCTTGGCGAGCTCGTTCTCGCTCATATCGAGCACGAGGTAGCCGTGCTCCGCCAGCATCGAGATGATCCTTCGCTTCTCTGGCTCGCCCTCGTTGAGCCGAACGCCTACGAAGATCCGCGCGGCCTGCGGATCCGCATAACGGTAGTTGAATTCGGTGATGGCGCGCTTGCCAAGGAGTTGAATGAAGGCCCTGTAGCTGCCGGGCCGCTCGGGGATCGTCACTGCGAGGAGCGCCTCACGCTGCTCGCCAATCTCCGCTCGTTCGGCTATGTGGCGCAACCGGTCGAAATTCATGTTGGCGCCGCTGTTGATAGCGATCAGGGCCTTTCCGTACGCGGCACCGCGCGCCGCGTAGCTCTTTAGTCCGGCCAGACTGACAGCGCCGGAAGGCTCTGCAACAGCGCGGGTATCCTCGAAGATGTCCTTGACGGCCGCGCAGATCTCGTCAGTCGACACCGTAATGACTTCATCAAGCAGGTCGCGGCATAGGCGGAAGGTTTCCTCGCCTGCCTGACGGACTGCGACACCGTCGGCGAAAAGGCCAACCTGGTCGAGCACGATACGCTCACCGGCGCGGATGGCTTTCGCCATGGACGCCGCGTCTTCCGGCTCGACACCGATCACCTTTGTTTCAGGACGAAGGAACTTGCTATAGACGGCCACGCCGGCGGCAAGCCCACCGCCGCCGATCGGCACAAAGATCGCCTCGATCCGGTGCGGATGCTGGCGCAGGATTTCCATCCCAACCGTGCCCTGTCCGGCGATCACGTCGGGGTCGTCGTAAGGATGAATGAAGGTCAGATTCTTCTCGGCGGATGAATGAAGGTCAGATTCTTCTCGGC
>NZ_JBFTRC010000216.1:0-9183 GCF_056399325.1 Allobosea sp. 01N443 | reverse complement strand
GCTTCTGCACGCTCTCGTCGATGGCGAACTCGATGCGGCCAGTGCATCTGCGCTCGAGCGCCGCCTCACAACCGATCCGCCCCTCGCGGCGGAAAGGGCGCGGATCGTTGCCCTGCGCAGCGCGATGCGGCAGCTGCCCCGGCCGGAGCCCAGTGCCGAGCTGCGCAAGCGTGTCATTGCGATCGGCGCCGATGCATCGGCGCGGCCGGCTCGCAGTTTCGATTGGCGCGCACTGGCCGCAACCGCTCTGATCGCCAGCCTGCTGGCCGGGGGCGGAACCTATTGGGGCGTGTCGAGAGTGGCGCCGGAGGATATGGCGGGCGACATCGCCAGCAGTCACCGCCGGGCCCTCATCGCACCCACTCCGGTCGACATGGCCTCGTCCGATCGACACCAGGTCAAGCCATGGCTTGACGCCAAGATCGGCCTGTCTCCGCCGCCCGACGACTTTGCTCGGGATGGTTTTCCCCTCGTCGGCGCACGCATCGATGTCATCGGCAATCACGTCGCGCCGACCCTCGTCTACCGCCACAATGAGCATCTGATCTCGGTCGTCGCCTTGCCGCGCGCTGTCTCGTCCCAGCCGCCCGCCGGGCCCAGCGGCAGCTCGGCACGGGGGTTTTCACTGGTGACCTGGGAGGATCGCGCCTTCACCTATTGGGCGATCTCCGATCTGGAGCGGGCGGAGCTCGATGCCTTCGTGCGGCTGTTCCAGGCGCGCGCCGCCGAAAAGGGGTGACCACCGGCATCGCTCACCGCTTCCGAGGTGATGGTCCCGAGCTCTTCCGGCGCGTAACCTTGGGCATTCGGCTGGAGCGAGGCACCCGCTCAGCGGGGGCACCAGTCCCAGAAGCCGGTCATGCGCTGGGGCGTGGTGTAGTACCAGCAATAGCCCGCGCGCGGCGCCGGGCCGGCGAGCGAGACAGCCGCTGCCCCGGCGATGAAGCCGAGCGCCGCCCCCGCTGCAACCGCTCCGCCGCGATGCCAGTGACGCCGCGGGTGAACGACGGTCACAGGCCCCGGGCGATGATGCCGGACCTGCGGGCTCGGCCGATGGACATGCGACGGGCGCTTATACGGACGGTGCTGCGGCCGGCTGACATGCGCCCCGTTGCCGGGCCGTTGGGCGCTGGAATGGTGGCCCCTGCGGACAGTCTGCCCCGATATCTGCGGCGAGCTGGAGGAGCGGACCTGCGCTTCGGCCGTGCCCAGGCTGGGCAGGGGCGCCACGACGCTCGCTAGGAGGGCGAAGAGCATGAGAAGCGATTTCAGCTTGAGAGAATGGCGCATGATCTCTTCTCCTCCACGGCAATCGCTCACGCCCATAGAGCCATGGCGCTCCGGTGGCTTCGCGTCGCCGCCCATCCATGCTGGCCTGTCATGTGGAAGTCGATCAACTCATTGTGGGTTGGCGGCCCGGATGGTCCGGCAAGCTTGCCCGGACTCTTCGCGGGCTGTACGTCATCGGTTAACGTGCCGGGCGCAGGTTCCAGATAGACTTGAACCGATCGATCGTGGCGGGGATTTGCGAATTGCCGGGTCAGACTGAAGAGCGCCGCCACCACCGCAAGAAGGTTGTGCAGGAAGCGCGAATCYGGCTTCCCGGCCAGAACAACGAGATTCCCTGCATTATCCGCGATGTCTCGGTGTCCGGCGTCAAGCTGCGCGTGCCGATGGGGTTCGAGGCGCCAGACGTCTTCAGGCTGATCGCTCCGGCCCTGCACATCAACAGCTGCGTGCGGATCGCCTGGCGCAGCCAGCACTCGATCGGCGCGACCTTCATCGCGGACACTGAGCGCCCCGACTGAACGCTGCGAGAGCTGTGGCATTCTGCGAGAGGCGGGGGCCCTGGGTCGGAATTCGTCATCTTGCCGCAGGTCGGGTTCGATGCTGAGTTTCGCGGGTGCCGGAGGTGCCCGATGCCGTTCAGCTCCCTTCCCGAACTCCTCGAACTTGCAACAGCGCGCGAGGCCTTTGAGATCGCCTGGGCTCATATCGAGCCGTCACTCTGTTTCCAGGCCGCCAGCAGCGAGAGCATGAGGCTGTGGCTGGGCTATATCGTTGCCGGGCTGTCGAATGCGCAGCCGGATGTCGATATCGTGCCCCTGGCGGTCGAGCAGTTCCTGGCGACGGTGCCGATCTCCCACTAGCCTGAATCCTGACGCTGCGCCGCCCCGGAGCAAGGACGGTGAGCGCCATCGCAAGCTGAAGTCTGTCGATCTTATGGCCCGATCAGTGGCTCGGCCTGGGCGAACTGAGCGGCAGACGCCGTGATCAGTCCGTCATCGGCCATGCGTCGGAGCACCCAGTCGCGCCGCTCCTTGGCGCGACCGCGGTTGTCGGCGATGTCGAGCCGGTAGGTGTTCGGCGCCTTGGGCAGGGCGGCGAGATAGGCGGCTTCCGCAACGCCGAGATCGGCCGGGCTCTTGCCGAAATACTGGGCTGAGGCCGCCGCGATGCCATAGGCGTAGCCGCCGAAATAGATCTGGTTGAGATAGAGTTCGAGGATCCGGTCCTTGCTCAGGGCGTCCTCGATCCGGCTCGCCAGGACGATCTCCTTCACCTTGCGGGCGAGCGAGGGCGGCTGGCCCGGCAGCAGCAGGTTCTTGGCGAGCTGCTGGGTGATGGTTGCGGCGCCTGCCGGCGTCCGGCTCTCGCCCAGGCTCGCGAGGTTCTGGGCTGAGGCCCGCAGGATGGCCGGCAGGCTGTAGCCGCCATGGCGGTAGTAGTCCTGGTCCTCCGCCGCGAGGAAGGCCTTCACCACATGGGGCGGGATGGTCGCGAGCGGCACCGGCCGGCGATACGCCGTCAGGCCGCCATCCCGGCCGTAGCGCTCGAGATCGGGCGGTACATAGCCTGCGATCTCGGCCGTGCTCGGCAGGTCCCCGCCGTGAGCCCAGAACAGGCCGCCGATCGCCGATGCGCTCAGGCCCGCGAGGAGGCCGAGCAGGGCTGCGCCGCGCAGCGCGGTGCGCTTGATGCTGCCCGCCACCGCATAGGGCACCGAGAGCGGCTCGCGCGCCACGCCCCAGGCTTCGCCGAGCTTGGCGATCATCTCGGCCGAGAGATGCCGCCGCCGGTTCAGGACCTCCGAAGCGCGCGAGCGCGAGCCGAGGAGCTCGGCGAGGTCGGCTTGCGTCCGCCCCTTGGCCTGCATCGCGAGCGTCAGATAGGCGATGGGGTCCGGCGACGCGATCGGATGGGTCTTGCGCTCGTAATCGGCGACCAGCAGGCACAGAACCTCGAGCCGGTCGGCCGCCGCGGAGCCCGGCTCCGCGGCAAACAACCGGTCGATCTCGGCCAGCGCCGCGTGATGATCCGCTTCGCTCCTGATCGGCCTGACGGGAAGGGTTTCGCGCTCCCTCACCTTGCGTCCTCCTCGTTGAGGGCGGTGACCGCGGTGATGCGGATCACGCCCAGCTCGAAATTGACCCTGAAGGCAACGCTGCAGCCGACATGCGGCAAGGCAAGCGCAACCGCATCCTCGCTCACGAAGCGGGCAACGGCGCCGCAATCGCGCGCAATCTCGTCGCGCGCCCGCCAGCTCGCCTGCCGCAGCAGCGCATTCAGGGCGCGCAGAGCAGAGCCGGCCTGTGGGTGCGCCTCGCCATACTCGGCCAGGGCCGAGGCTCCGATGACGATCATGCTGGTGCGATCATAATGTTCCCATAATTGGGAGCAATTGCTCTCATGCTCCCGTTTTCGGGAACATTGATAGGCGCTCGCGCCCGCGGTTCAAAGGATGAAGTGATGCGCCGTCTCCCACGCCTTGCGCTCGCCGCGCTCTTTCTCCTCACGCTCTTCATCCTGATCAGCAACAGCAGTCTCCTGGCCTCCCGGCCGCAGGGCCGGCCGACCTTGCTCGCCCATCGCGGCATCACCCAGCTCTACGACAAGACCGACCTGCRCTCCGATGTCTGCAGCGCCGCGCGCATGCTGCCGCCGCGCCATGACTTCATCGAGAACACGCTGCCATCCATGCGGGCAGCCTTTGAGGCCGGCGCCGATATCGTCGAGCTCGACGTGCACCCGACCACCGACGGCCAATTCGCGGTCTTCCACGACTGGACCCTGGAATGTCGGACGAACGGCGAGGGTGTCACGCGGGAGCACGCGATGGCGCAGCTGAAGGCGCTCGATGTCGGCTATGGCTATACCGCCGATGGTGGCAGGACCCATCCGCTGCGCGGGAAGGGCATCGGCATGATGCCGACGCTCGACGAGGTCTTTGCAGCTTTTCCCGGGCGGCGCTTCGCCATCAATGTGAAGAGCCGGGACAGGAACGAGGGCGAGAAGCTCGCCGCAGTCCTGGGGGCATTGCCGCCTAAGGCCCGTGCGCGCCTGATCGTCTATGGCGGCGACGAGCCGGTCGAGACGCTGCGGCGCCTCCGACCGGATATCCCGGCCATGTCCAGGAGCACGCAGATCGGCTGCCTGACGCGCTATGTCGCCTATGGCTGGACCGGCGTGATGCCCGAGATCTGCCGGGGAACGATCGTCCTGGTGCCAATCAACATCGCCCCATGGCTCTGGGGCTGGCCAAACCGCTTCCTCAACCGTCTCGACAGCGCCGGCACCCAGGTCTTCGCGCTCGGCCCCTATCAGGGCGGCGGTTTTTCGACGGGCCTGGATACGCTCGCCGAATTGTCCCGTCTGCCCGCGGGCTATTCAGGCGGGATCTGGACCGACGAGATCGCCGTGATTGCCGGCGCAGTGAAGCCGACGCGCTGACGGCGTGTCCTTAGATCATCTGTGATTGCATCGGCTTTCCCGAAAACCGCAATCCACTTTTCCGGCCGATGCTTCAGCGGCGCCGGCAGAGGGCAGCCTCATGCGCAGTCGCGCGGCGAAGGATCTTCGTCGCCGTGATTCGCACCGGCGGTCCGTCCTCCACTGTGCCGGAAAGGACGAGACGCCCGGAATAGAGGCCACTGGTGAGGTCGCGGCGCGCAGCATCCGCGGCCGGCAGGCTGGAGAGGTCGGGATCGGTCTTCGCATAGCGCCGGCCTGACGGCACGAGAACGACATCCTTCGAAGGGCAGGGCGCCTGCACGCAGCGCAAACCATTGTCGCAGGCCACGAACAGCGCCTGGGCCACTGCCGGAGGCGGAATCGCGGCAGCAGCCAGGAGGGCGAGCCCGGCCCCAAGACAGCGCAGGCGGCTGCCTCCGCGCGCGGGCGACACGATCACTTTCAGGGCAGCGTGCATCGGCGATTTCCTCAGCCCGGTGAAGATGGCTGATAATCTTTCACACTGACGGCTTGTCAAAGCGCCGGGCAATCGGGCATAGAGCCGGTAACGGAGACGTGGCCGAGAGGCTGAAGGCACTCGTTTGCTAAATGAGCATACCCCACAAGGGTATCGAGGGTTCGAATCCCTCCGTCTCCGCCACTCCTAAGTCATTGAAATCGTTGGAACTTGTGGCTCGCAGTTCCACGCGTTCTGACACAGCGGCCTGTCACAGCCGGGATGGGAGGATCCCCATATCGATTCGGGGGCGCGATGTATCTGCATCGTCGAGGATTGCATTGGTGGATTCGTAAGGCCGTCCCGGTAGATTTGGCCGAGCTCCTTGGGACTTCTCAGTTGCGCAGATCGTTGCGCACCCGGGACGCTGCCCTGGCAAGACGGAGAGCGCTGCAGTTGCTGGTTCGAGTCGATGACGTTTATGCGGTGCTGCGATCTGAAAGGCCGCTGAAGCCGACAAGGCAGCTTGCTCTGGCCCTTCTCGATGAAGCACTCAGCTCTGGCGAACCTTCAGGACGCGAAAATCCCCGCAAGCGCTGGAATCCAGACGAGGTGGATGCAGTGATCGACGTGCTGCGCCACATACGCGCGGTAGAAGGCGAAACGCCGACGCTGGCCGTCCTGTCGCCATACAAGGCCCAGGCGGAGGCGATTCATGCACGCATAACAGTAGGCATGTCAGGACCGCAGCTCCGCCATCTCAAGGCCTTCCAATCAGTTCGCGCGGACGGTGCGTTCACCGGAACTGTGGATTCATTCCAGGGCAGCGAAGCGGACCTGGTGATCCTCTCCCTTGTTCGGAATAACTCCCGAGCTGGACTGGGAGCAGTGGGCTTCCTGCGTGACCCCCGGAGAATGAATGTCGCCCTCAGCCGTGCGAAATCGCAGTTGGTAATCGTCGGCAGTCTGGATTTTCTGCGCGAGGCGGTGCGGGGGGTGAATCCGGAGAACGGACCGCATCAGCTGCAGTTTTTGACCAAGGTGGTCGAAACCATCAATAGCTTAGCGAAAGCAAAGCGCGGCGCCCACTTCAAGGCGCAAAAAGTCCGCCCGTCGGCATTGCGAGCGAAATGATGAGCGCTTTAATCGCGATTCCGATTGCCCGGTTCTCCTGTCGGGTCGTCATCGAGACATCTCGCGCCTGGAGCATTGTGGACGAGGCTTTGTTGTTGGCCATCTATAATGAGCCCCAACCGATGGGCAGCTTGAGCTCCTCTTTGGGGCTTCCTCACCAGATCGTCGTAGCTTCTCTGAGCCGACTGATGCGGTTCCGCCTTGTAGAGGTTGCCCTTTCAGAACGGGGATCCGTCTTCCAGGTGAGTGATTTCGGGATGCTTTCGGTGAGCGGGGGCAATCCTTTGCCGGTCTTTCCCAAGCGAAGCACCAAGCAGGCGAATTTTGTAGTCGAATTCGCTACGGGCGACTTCTTTCCAGCCTCTCATGTGACGATTCCCAGTACCCAGCGACTCCACCGCCATCTCGATGGGGGAACGGAGGTCCGATTTGTTGTCGTCGCTGGTGGAGGACCATCGTTGTCCCACGAAGCGAACTTGGCGCGTTTGTCTGAGATTGCGACGCGTGGTTGGGATGAGCAGATTGCCTCCATAGATCCACGGACAGCATCAGTTCGCCAGGACGAGTTCATGGTGTTTCCGGTGATTGATGGGAGCGTACGCGGTATACCCGAAAAAGCTGGAGAGCCGTTACGCCAACTAATCTTGGATGCGGCCGTTCGACCCGCTGGCACTCGCCAGATCCCAGTAACCTATGGCGGTCATCGCGAGCAGCCTCTCGAATGCGCGGCACAGCACGATTGCGAGTTTAAGGAAGAAGACCTCGTGATCGGAGGCGCCGCTCACCGGGATTGCCTAATGTCGATGCTGGAACGTGCACATCGACGAATGATCATCCACTCGACGTTCCTCGATACGAAAAGCTTCGATGCTTTACTCCCTGCCCTCAGAAAGGCATGCGAGCGGGGTGTGAAGATCGACTTTCTCTGGGGTGACAATGACGAAGATGAAAACCCTACCCGATCGGGAGTAAACGCAGTTTCCATCGCCAAGCGGATTCACGAGGACCCAGACCTAAGAGGACGGATTACGTTCCATATGGGAAGCACGGGGTCGCACGCTAAAATCCTGCTACTCGACACCGAGCACGATGGCTGGTTGGCGGTTGTGGGATCCTGCAATTGGCTTTCAACGCCTTTCAATGCCGTAGAGATTTCCGCGATATTGCGTGATCAGTATCTCGTTGCAGACGTTTGTCGACTGGTTCAGCGGCTGGCTGCGCGTCGTGCTGTCGCGGACAGTTTGGCCTACGAACTGGCAATCACTGTCACTGATTTGCGCCGAGAGCCGCCTCGGGGTGGCCCACACAAGGTCGCTCTTATTGCGGGGGCCGCTCACGAAGATGTCGTGCTACGTGCCTCTCAGGATGCACAACAGCGCCTCTTGATTGGTTGCGATCGTCTTGGTTCGACCGCACGACCTGGAGCGCTCATGCAAGGCGAGTCAGCCGCAGGACGGAACGTTGAGGTCGTGATCCTCTACACAGTGCCGGCAGGCCCACTCAAAAAGCGACACGCGCGAGCATTGAAAGAGGAAGCAGCCCTAAACGGCGTGCGCCTTGGTCAAGCAAAGATTCGACTCCATGGCAAATTGCTCGCTTGGGACAGCGACGACCTAGTCGTCACGAGCCTGAATTGGACCTCGGGATCCGTTATGCCAGATGCGCCCTGGAATGACGTGGGGGTTCATATTTCGATGCCCAATATTGGGGACATTGCCTGGAAACGCCTTGCCGAAATCTATCCAGAGCATCTGAGCACGGCGTCACAGCCATCGGGCAACAAATAAACGGGCGATACCAAAGTGCTGTTGTCGGAATTTGACTTGGACAAGCGGGAAGCTCGGCGCGTCCCTTCACCAGGKAAATGTATCTACTGCTATGACCCAAGCCCGGCGCTCACCGACGAGCACGTTATCCCTTACGCCCTCGCGGCCAACACACTCATTTTGGAAAAGTCGTGTTGCAAGACGTGCCAAGAGATCATCCAGCCGTATGAGCAGGAAGTGCTCAAGAAGCAATTAGGTATATTCCGAGCGCAGGTCGATGCGCCTACGCGGAACAAGAAGGATCGCCCTACGGAGGCGAGGCTACATTTCTTTGAAGCGAATGCGGAAGGCGAGCTGGTCAGAAATCTCGGCTCCCGCTTAATGCCGATCGGAGAAATACCGGTCATGTTCAGCCTATGGGCGTCGCCACCACCACGTCTTTTGCGCGTTCCTAATCAGCCCATTGATGAAAACGGCGGCCCCTGGACTTTTGTGGAGAAAGACGTAGCGAATTCCCTTTGCCGAGCCGTTGGAGAAGAAAAGGGTGTAAGCCATGTCGCCATGAAGGTAGGAGAGGTGAATCGCCTCCATTACCTCCGATCACTCGCGAAAACGGCTCACGCATTTGCGGTCGCAACACTAGGGCTTGACGCGTTTGAGCCTCTTTTGCTTGATCTGATCTTGAATCGTAGCAACGACGTGGCGGAGTATGTCGGCGATTCGAATGTCGACTCACCTTTTGATCTGCACCCCGCGCATACGTTGCAGATTGCGATCGGTGAAGCAGCGGACGGCCCTGCGAAAGGGTACCTGATTTCCCGTATTCAACTCTATCCGATGTTGAACAGTCCGGCCCATCTCGTCGTTCTGGGGAAGGCGATTGAGGACATCGGCAAACGTTTCGAAGTAGCGTTCTGACCCGCTCACTCCAACGTCCGAAGAGCCGCTGTGTTTCGGCCCTTTAATTGCGGGGAGCTGTCAACCTCCGATTTCGCGCGGTCATCGCCGGGGTCATGGTCCTTTCCGAGGTCGAGCGCCTCATGATGATGTTCGGGTTGGGTGCCTCAACGTGTGCAACGACGTTCCAGTAGACGT
>NZ_JBFTRC010000215.1:0-9194 GCF_056399325.1 Allobosea sp. 01N443 | reverse complement strand
GAGCAGGCATGGCCCGATCGCCTCCGCAAGACGTTGCGCCTCGCGCCCGGCGAGATCGGACCAATGGGGATCATGGGGGTGCAGTTCAACTGTGATGGGCGGCGGCATGCCAGTGCTCTTCCATTCAGGGCAGAGCTCTTTCTACGATGCCGCTGCCCGGCGCAAGGACGAGCACGTTGAGGGAACCGGTCACTCTCCAGGTGGCTGCGGAGCGCCCCGGCCTCCTACATCCGATAGGCCATCCGCACACCGCCCCAATGCCGGCCATTCACGCGGAGCGGCGCGTCGACCTCGCGCATGAGCTGGGTGACATCGCCCATGTCGCGCCGGTAGGACTGGACGAGGAAGGGGCGCACGGAGCGGGCCGACATGATGCCGGCGCGATCGTGGAACATGCGGCGGTTGCGGCTATGCGGCGCGTTCCAGGCAGGATCGCCCTTGCGCTGCGGATGGGCGAACTCGGGGTGGTGCACCGGAATATAGCCGTTGCGATCGATCGGCAGGGCGAAGACCAGCCGCGGATCGCTGGCCAGTTCCTCGGCGAGCGCCGGCGGCAACAGCGCCTCAAGGGCCGGCAAGGCGCTGTTGGTGTATTGCTGCGGCTCGGTCTCCGGCACGGGCAGATAGTTGACGTCAAAGAGCTGGGCCTCGGACAGCTTCCCATCCCGCAGTGCCTGCTCGAAGAGCGTGCCCAGGCGAACCGCGAAGAGCTGCGCGCGCTCGATCAGCGGCCGATAGGATTCTTCGATCTCGTCGAGCAGACGGCGCAGGGGCTCATGCTCCCTGACGGTCGCTTCGCCGAAGGCGACATGCAGGCCGAGCTGGCTCGACGCCATCAGACGGCAGGCCAAAGGCGGCAGGCCAGCGATGGTGATCGTCCCGCCCGTGCCTGGGCGGATGCCGGGATCGGACTGGGCGAGCAGCAGCGTTCCACCCAAGCCGAGGTCGATCGTCTGCGCGTTGAAGGTCGTGGCGCCGAAGTGTCCCTCGACCGGATACTCCGCAGGGAACCTGTCATGCTGGCGGCGGTCGGCGAAGACGGTGTGCCGCAGCAATGGCACGAAGCGCCCCATCAGTCCTTCGGCCTGGCGCGCGCCATCCGACATGGCGGCGCGCGCCTCGGCGCTGCGGGCCGCTGCGCCCAAGGCCATTTCGTCGATCTCACCGACCTGCCGGGAAACCGTATCGATGAAGCGGGCCGTCTCGTCGGCGCTGCGCGACAGTTCCGAGGCCGCTGCTGCCTGCTCGAGCGAGGCGCTGCCGATCGCCGCGATCACCGGATTGACGTCCCGCACCATTTGCAGCGCATCATTGACGATCGCGGCCGAGCCCTGGGCCGTCTGGGTCAGCCGATCGACACGGTTGCGGATATGGTCGACCGCGTCGCGCACCTCGATGGAAAGCGCCTTCACTTCCTGGGCAACCACGCCGAAGCCGCGGCCGGCCTCGCCGGCGCGCGCCGCTTCGATGGTCGCATTCAAGGCAAGCAGATTGGTCTGGCGCGCGATCTCGGCAATGGAATCGACGATGCTGCGGATCTCGACCGTGGCGGAGGCGAGGCCTGTCATCATGTGCGTCGCCTCGCCGGCACGCATGGCCGCCGCCTCCAGCATGTCGCGCGCGCCATTCATCGAGCTGCCGACCTGCTCGGCCGCGTCGGAGACCTGCTGGGTGGCGGTCGCGAGCGCGCTCGAATTCATGCTGGCCGTCTCGGCCGCCTGCCTCAGATCGCCGGTACGCCTGTGAATGCCGATCGAACCACCCTCGGCCTGGCTCGATGTATGCTCTGCCTCATAGAGGCGCCCGGTGAGGCGTCGCAGGGCGGCAACGACATCCTGCTCGAGCGCATTGACGGCTTCGCGGATCGAGGCATCGTCGAGCGGATCGGGAAGTTCGATCGCTTCTGCCGGCGACGTCGGCTCCGCAGTGGCGACAGGCCCGGCTGCAACGGCACGGTCTTGGGTGCCCAACCAGCGCCGGACCCTTTCGCGAAACATCAGCCAATCCCGGACAGCGCAAAGTCGAACCTTTATGGTCGGGCAATGTTAACAAAGCTTCTCCCGAAGCCACGACTTGCCCAAACGAGAGGCCGAAAGCGCGCAGGGCCATGCGCCGGAAGCGGGATTCGCCGTCCCGGACCGGCATGGACCCGATGCGAGGCTGCAGCTAAAGCTCTGATCATCCGCATTGCCCTCCCCCAGGCCAGCCCATGACCAGTCATAGCTACGACGTGATCGTTGCCGGTGTCGGTGCCATGGGCTCCGCCGCCTGCTGGCATCTCGCGCGGCGCGGACTGAAGGTCCTTGGCCTCGAGCGCTTCGACCTCGGCCATGCGATGGGCTCGTCGCATGGCATGACGCGGATCATCCGCCTCGCCTATTTCGAAGGCTCGCATTACGTGCCGATCGTCCGGCGCGCGCATCAGCTCTGGTCCGAGACCGGCGCGGAAGCGGGCATGCAGTTGCTGCACGTCACCGGTTCGCTCGATCTCGCCCCCGAAGGCGCCGGGCCGGTCGAGTCCTCGCTGCGCTCCTGCCTCGACCACGGGTTGACGCATGAGGTGCTCTCGGGCCAGGAGATCGCGCGCCGTTTCCCTGGCTTTCAGCTGCCGGCGGGACATGTCGGTCTCTGGCAGCCCGATGGCGGGTTCGTCGCCTCCGAGAAGGCGATCTATGCCCATGTCGGCCTCGCCCAATCGCGTGGCGCCGAGATCCGGACCAATGAGCCGCTGCTCGACTGGGCGCCGACAGCGCAAGGCGGCGTGGTCGTTCGCACCGAGCGCGGCACCTATTCCGCTGGCCGGCTGGTGATCACCTCCGGCGGCTGGATCGCCGACGCGGTCCCGGCATTGGCTGCGAATGTCTCGACCGTGCGGCAGGCCATCGGCTGGTTCACGACGCGACGGCCGGAGCTGTATCGTCCGGGCGCCTTCCCCGTCTTCATCCTCAGTGTCGAGGAAGGCACCTTCTACGGCTTTCCGCTCTACGAGCATCCCGGCTTCAAGCTCGGCGGCCCGCATTTCGGGCGCGAGCCGATGGATCCGCGCGAGCCGGACCGCACGCCGAGCCCGCGCCAGGTGGCGCTGATCCGCGATTGCCTCGCCCGCTACCTGCCCGATGCCGCCGGAGAACCGCTCAGCCTCAAGGGCTGCGTCTACACGGTGACGCCGGACGAGGATTTCGTAATCGACGCCGTGCCGGGCGTCCCGCAGGCCGTGTTCGCATCCGCCTGTTCCGGCCATGGCTACAAATTCGCCAGCGCTATCGGCGAAATCCTCGCCGACCTCTCCACCACCGGCCAATCCGCTTTCGATCTCAAACCCTTCTCGCTCAGCCGCTTTCCGGAAGCGTGAGCCGCCGCGAGCCCGGCGCAGAACTTCTGCGCGACGGCCTCTCGACGCCACCAGGACCTTGCCTTGGCCAGTTCAGCCGAAAACCGTCGCGGAATCATCGCCATGYTGCTGGCGATGTTTCTCTTCACCTGCAACGACGCGCTCATGAAGCTGGCACGTGAAGTCTACCCCGTCGGGCAGGCGATCTCGCTGCGGGCCGTCTTTGCGGTGACGACGGCCCTCGCCATGATCTGGATGATGGGCGAAGGCCGCAAGCTCGGCGAAATGTTCAGGCCGCTGGTCCTGCTCCGCGGGATGATAGAGGCCGCAATCGCCCTGATCTTCATCTGGTCGGTGGCCAAGCTCCCACTCGGGAACATCRCCGCCATCCTGATGGCCTCACCGCTCATCATCCTCGTCCTCGCGGTGGCGCTCGGCATCGAGAAGGTCGGCTGGCGCCGGACGGTTGCCGTCGCGGTCGGCTTTATCGGCGTGCTGGTCGTGATCCGGCCGACGCCCGAGCATATGAACATCGCCGCGATTGCGGCCCTCGTCAGCGCGATATTGGCGGCGGTTCGCGATCTGGTTACCCGCAGGATTGGCAACCACGTCCCTTCGACGGTGATTTCGTTCACGGCGACGATCATCGTCGGCCTCTCCGCCTTCGCACTCGGCTTCTTCGAGACCTGGGTGCCGGTCCAGCGGATCGAGACCGTCTATGTCGGCGGCGCGGCCGTGCTGGTTTCGCTTGGCAGCTTCTGCATCGTCAACGCCTTCCGGAACACCGATGTCGGGGTCGTCACCGGCTACCGCTATTCCGGCGTCGCCTTCGCGGTGCTGATCGGGCACCTGCTCTGGGGCGAGATTCCGGACGCCTGGGCCGTCACCGGCATCGCGCTGATCGCCGGCAGCGGCCTCTACACCCTGCATCGCCAGCGCGTCGTTCCCAGTGCCAAGCTCAAGATCGAGGGTGGCCCTGCGTCATGAGCGGCCAGCCTGTTGCAGCGAAGCCCGCCCTGCTCGTCCTGGTCGCGATCTCGACCCTGCAGCCGATCGCCCTCAACCTTCTCGCGCCTGCGACACCAGCCGTGGCGCGCCATTTCGGCACGAACTACGCAACGATCCAGCTCACGCTGACGCTGTATCTCGTCTCTGTCGCGCTGATCCAGTTGCTGATCGGCCCGCTCTCGGACCGCTTCGGGCGGCGGCCCTGCGTCAATGGCGGGATCATCGTCTTCATTCTCGGCTCGATTCTCGGAGCATTGGCCCCCACCACGGAAGTCCTGCTGGCGGCGCGCGTGCTGGAGGGCGCTGGTGCCGGTACGACCTTCGCGCTCGCCCGGGCCATCATCCGCGACAGCGCCCATCGCGACGAGGCAGCGAGCCAGATCGCCAGCGTCACCATGGTCATGGTGGTGGCGCCGATGATCGCACCCTATCTCGGCGGCCATATCGAAACCTGGTTCGGCTGGCGGATGATCTTCTGGGCAATGACCGCAGCCGGCGTGCTCGTTCTCCTGCTGACGGCGGCCCGATTGCCGGAAACCGCTCCGAATGTCGGCATCAGGACATCGCTGCTCGGCGTCTTCCGCTCCTTCCCGCTCCTGGCGCTCGACCGGGAGTTCATCGTCAACGTCATCGCGCTTTCGATGACATCGGCCGCGTTCTTCGCCTTCGTCGCCGGAGCCCCCTTCATCGTCGTCGAGACGATGGGCCGGGGCTCGGATGTCTATGGCGCCTACTTCATCCTGAGCGCGTTCGGCTACATGGTCGGGAATTTCGCGATGTCGCGGCTCGCGGTCAGGCGCGGGGCCGCTCCCCTGGTGCGGCTTGGCCTGATCATCTCCGTGGTGATGATGAGCATCGCGATGGTGTTCGCGATGAGCGATTACTGGACGCCGCTGACCCTGTTCCTGCCGCTGGCGATCAGCTCGGTCGGCAATGGCTTGACGATTCCCGGTGCGGCAGCTGCAGCGCTGTCCGCCAAACCCGAACTTGCCGGCTCCGCAGCCGGGCTGATGGGAGCCATCCAGCTCGGTGTCGGTGCGTTGGCCACGATCGTGATCAGCTGGCTTGTCATACTTTGGCCGCAGTCCCTGATCGCCACGATGTGGCTGATGATGGCGATCGGGCTATTTTCCTTGCGTTTCAGCGGCTTCCGGCGACACAGCTGATCCCCAGCCTGTCGCCCTGCGTAATCTTGTGCTGCCCCAGACCTTCGTATAACCAGCGCTTAACCAGCGCGACATGGCCCTCATGCGTCGCGTGCATTCATAATCTGGGAGAGCGGGTGTGCAGGGACTTCTCAAGGTCAGCCGCATCATCGACGCGATCAACAGTCAGATCGGCAAGAAAGTTGCCTGGCTGATCCTGCTGGCAGTCATCGTCGCAGCGGTGAATGCGATTATCCGCAAGATGTTCAACATGTCGTCGAATGCCTGGCTCGAGCTGCAATGGATGCTGTTCGGCGCCGTCTTCCTGATGTGCGCCTCCTGGACGCTGCAGGTGAAAGAGCATATCCGCATCGACATCCTGAACAGCCAGTTGCCGAAGCGCGTTCAGCAATGGATCGACCTTCTCGGTCATCTCCTGTTCCTGCTGCCGTTCTGCGCGCTGATGATCTACCATTCCTGGCCGTTCTTCTGGCGCTCCTACGCGGTCAATGAGCAGTCGCTCTCGGCCGGCGGCCTGCCCCAGTGGCCCGCCAAGGGGCTCCTGATCGTCGGCTTCTTCATGCTGTTCTGCCAGGGCATTTCGGAGGTCATCAAGCAGATCGCGATCATGCGCGGCCTCCTGGAGGACGAAGAGACGTTGCGTGGCCATGCGGCCGCTGCGGAAGCGGAAGCGCAACGCCTGCTGGATCAAGCCAAGGCCCAGGGCCTGGCTTCGTGAGCAACCCAGAAGAACTCCGGAAACCGCCGATGACCGCCTCCCGCTTCGCGCGCGCAGCCGGGCTTTTGCTCGCGCTCACCCTGACTGCCTTCTTCAGCCTGCATATGGGCGATGCCCATGCCGCGGGGATCGGGGATTTTCTGCGCGTCAACATGGCGCCGGTGATGTTCGCCGCCCTCGTGCTCTTCCTCCTGCTCGGCTACCCCGTCGCCTTCGCACTCGCCGCCAACGGTCTGCTCTTCGCGCTGATCGGCATCGACCTCGGCATGTTCCAGGAGAACTTCCTGCAGGCGCTGCCGGAACGCATCTACGGCACGATGAACAATGACGTGCTGCTCGCCATTCCCTTCTTCACCTTCATGGGATTGGTGCTCGAGCGCTCGGGCATGGCGGAAGACCTGCTCGACACCATCGGCCAGCTCTTCGGCCCGATCCGCGGCGGCCTCGCCTATGCCGTGATCTTCGTTGGCGCCCTGCTCGCCGCCACGACCGGTGTCGTTGCCGCCTCCGTCATCTCGATGGGCCTGATCTCGCTGCCGATCATGCTGCGCTACGGCTATGACCGCCGACTCGCCTCGGGTGTGATCGCAGCGTCCGGAACGCTGGCGCAGATCATCCCGCCTTCGCTGGTTCTGATCGTGCTTGCCGACCAGCTCGGCCGGTCCGTTGGCGACATGTATGAGGGCGCCTTCATCCCAGGCCTCGTCCTCGCCGGGCTCTACGCCGGTTACGTCTTCCTTGTCACCATCGTCTACCCGAAGCGCGCTCCCGGCCTGCCGCCAGAGGCACAGACCCTGCGCGACGCCGACGGCAAGACACGCCGGTTCTCGCTGCTGGTTGTCGCGATCATCTCCTTCTGCGTCGCCTACGCCTATATGAAGCTCTATACCAAGGTCGATGCCGGGGCCGATTTCGTCGTGCTGACGATGTCGATCATGGTTGGCGTCTCGCTGGTCATCGCGCTGATCAACAAGATGCTGGGGCTCAAGCTGCTGTCGCGCATGACCGAGCAGGTCATCTTCGTGATGGTGCCGCCGCTGGCGCTAATCTTCCTCGTGCTCGGGACGATCTTCATCGGCGTCGCGACACCGACCGAAGGCGGCGCGATGGGCGCGGCGGGTGCGATCCTGCTCGCCTTCAGCAAGCGCCGCCTCTCCTTCGAGCTGCTGAAGCAGGCGACGGAGTCGACGGCCAAGCTCTCGGCCTTCGTGCTCTTCATCCTGGTCGGCGCGCGCGTGTTCTCGCTGACGTTCTACGGCGTCAACGGCCATGTCTGGGTCGAGCATCTGCTGGTCGGGCTGCCCGGCGGCGCGACGGGCTTCCTGATCGTCGTCAACGTGATGGTCTTCCTGCTGGCCTTCTTCCTGGATTTCTTCGAGCTGGCCTTCATCGTGGTGCCGTTGCTCGGCCCCGCGGCCGAGAAGCTCGGCATCGACCTGATCTGGTTCGGCGTTATCCTGGGCGTGAACATGCAGACGAGCTTCATGCACCCGCCCTTTGGCTTCGCGCTGTTCTTCCTGCGTTCGGTCGCGCCCAAGCACCGCTACAAGGACAAGGTCACGGGCCTGCAGATGGAGCCCGTCACCACCGGCCAGATCTATTGGGGCGCCGTGCCCTTCGTGGTGATCCAGTGCATCATGGTGGCGCTCGTCATCATCTTCCCGAAGATGGTGATGCACTACAAGGCGTCGGCCATTCAGCTCGACCAGAAGTCGATCGACAAGCAGTTCGACTCGATCCAGATCCCGGGACTGGGCGGCAGCATGCCAGGTCTCGACCTCAACGCCCCGCCGACGCTCAACCTCAAATAGGCGCCGGTCAGCCGAAACAAAAAGGGCGGGGAGCGATCCCCGCCTTTTTTCATGTCCGTACGGCAGCGCTTGGGATCAGCGATAGAAGCTGTCGCCGAACAAGCCCCGGTCGGATTGAACCTTGCCGCGGACGATCGCGCGCACGGGCCCGAGGGTGGACTCGCCGCGTGCCTCGAGCTGGGCCGTGGCACCGACGGCAGAGCCATAGCGATTATCGGAGCGCTTGCCGAATTCGGCCCGAACCGAGCCGCCCGCGCGCACGCAGAAAGAGGAACCATCGACCCTGACATAGCCGGGGCCATATTCCGGGCAGGGACGCGTCGCCTTATCCAGCTTGGGTGCAGGCAGCTTGGCCGACGGGACGCCGCGGCCAGGGAGGGGCTCGCCGATCGACTGAGCCGCGGCGGGGACCGTTGCAGCGAACACGGCGAGCAGACCGACAATCAGACGCGGCATTCGCAAGACTTCCCGAACAAATGCGCAAGCGGCGCGCAAGGCGTGACCAGCCCTGAGTCTAGCCCGCAAGCGCGGCAAAGCAATGGCCGGCCGCCGCCCCATTGGCATGCCCGGCGGATGCGAAAAACCCCGGCCTCGCGGCCGGGGTCCGACAGGGATCGAGTTCGCCGGTTTCCCGGCGGGTCGCTCTCTTCAGAGCTGGTTGGCCGCGCGCGCGCGGATCAGAAAATTGTCGAAGCTGTATTCGGCGATCTGGAACCAGAGATATTCGTCGCCGCGGAAGGCCGACATCGCCTCATAGACCTTCTTGAAGTCGGGGTTCTTGGCTGAGGTCTCGGCATAGACCTCCTTGGATGCCTTGAGGCAGGCTTCCATGATCTCCTGCGAAAACGGTCGCAATTGTGCACCGGCGCCGACGAGACGCTTCAGGGCCGCGGGATTCCTGGCATCGTATTTGGCCTGCATGTCGACATTCGCCAGTGCCGCCGCCGTGGTCAGCACCGATTTGTAGACCTTCGGCAGCGATTCCCACTTCGCCTGGTTGATGAAGAAATGCAGCGCAGCGCCGCCTTCCCACCAGCCCGGATAGTAATAGAACGGCGCAACCTTGTTGAAGCCAAGCTTCTCGTCATCGGCCGGGCCGACCCATTCGGCCGCGTCGATCGTGCCCTTTTCCAGCGCCGGATAGATGTCGCCACCGGCGA
>NZ_JBFTRC010000214.1:0-16738 GCF_056399325.1 Allobosea sp. 01N443 | reverse complement strand
GAACTGCGGCAGGCCGGTCGGGATCTTCAGCTTGACCAGTGTCTGGAGGCGCGAGGCGCCGATGCTCTTGAACAGCATGCGCGCATTTTCGTCGGCCGCATGCAGCCCGGCCGCGGTGCCGACGATGATCGGAAACACCGAGATGAAGGCTGCGAGCGCGACCTTCGACATGATGCCGAACCCGAGCCAGGCGACGAAGAGCGGAGCGAAGGCGAGCTTGGGCATGGTGTCGACCGCGACGATGTAAGGCATCACCGCGCGCTCGCCGAAGCTCGTTTCCCCGACCACGACGCCGAGCGTGACACCGATCGCCAGCGCCACGACGAAGCCCACGAGGACCTCGCTTGCCGTGACCCAGAAGGCTGGCAGCATATAGTCCCCGGCCATCAGGTTGCGCCCGACGAAGCCGATATCGCGCAGCGTATCGCCGGGGGTAGGCAGGATCAGCGGCGAGACGATCTCGGCGGCGGTGATGCCCTGCCAGAGCCCGAGGAAGAGCACGAGCAGCCCAAGCATCGAGGCCCAGCGCGGGGCCTTGGAAATCCACGAAACCTTTTCGATCCAGACCGTGTCGGCGGGCAGGGCGGCTGCCAACGGCTTCTCCGCGACATGGCTCACCGGAATGCTCCCTTGTCGAGAAGGCCGCGGATCACACCGACATACTCGCCGAAGAGCGGCAGCGTGGTCATGTCGAGCGTCCTCGGCCGCGGCAGGGCGATGGGGATGCTGCGCACGATCCGCCCGGGGCGCGACGACATCACATGCACGATGTCGGAGAGGATGACGGCCTCGGCGATGGAATGGGTCACCAGGAAGGCCGAGGCGTTGCGCTCGCGGCAGATGCGCTGCAGCTCCATGTTCATGAAATCACGGGTGATCTCGTCGAGTGCGCTGAACGGCTCGTCGAGCAGCAGCACATTCGGCTCCGAGATCAGCATCCGGCAGATCGCGGCGCGCTGCGCCATGCCGCCCGAGAGCTGCGAGGGGTAGGTGTCCTCGAACCCTTTCAGCCCGACCAGTTCGAGCAGGACGCGAGCACGCGCCGCGGCCGTCTCGGCTGCAGCGCGCCCTTCGCGGACTTCGACCGGCAGCAGGATGTTCTGGAGCGTCGTCCGCCACGGAAACAGCGTCGCCTGCTGGAACATCATCCCGATATCGGCACGGGCGCCCAGCACCGGTGTCCCCGCGAGCATCACCCGGCCCTTCGAAGGCGGTGTCAGGCCCGCCATGATCTTGAGCAGCGTCGACTTCCCGCAGCCGCTCGAGCCGATGACCGAATGGAACTCACCTTCCCGGAGAACCAGATCGACGTTCTCCAGCGCCACCACGCGCTCGCCGTAGGATTTCGAAACCTGCGCGAGTTCGTAGACCGGCCGAGGTCGCGCCTCGGCCGATACAGTCGCCGCCACCGTCATCGCGGAGCGTTCCAGGCCGTGACGAGATCGTTGGAATAGGCCTTGGTCAGGTCGGCCAGCGGCTTCTTGAGATCGCCCGAGGCAACGAGCGTCTGTTGCCACATCTCCCAGGCGGCGGGGTGGTTGTAGCCAAAACCCTTGGCGGGATCGATCGGACTGGTCAGCTTGTAATAGACGTCGARCAGAGCCTCGGCGAAGGGCATGTTTTCCAGCTGTTGCGGATTGCCCATGCGGGCATGTTTCAGGGTCGCGGCCCGGTTGGCCGGGTCGATCCCGAATTTGGTGCCCCTGACCAGCGCGCGGCCGAAGCGCTCCAGCATGCTGCGGTTCTCGTCGAGATATTTCCGCGTCACCACATAGCCGTTGCCGAAGAAGGACTGGAACGGCGGAGGTGTCAGCGAGCGCAGCTTGACACCGCGCAGTGTCAGCGTGGCCGCGCCCGCGGTGTCGGAGGCATAGGCGTCGATCGCCTTCTGCATGAAGCCGGCGACAGCCATGCCGCCCTCGCCAACCGTGATGAACTTGTAGTCCTGGCCTTCCTTCATGCCCTCGGCGTCGAAGATCGAGCGCACGAACGCGACCTCCGCCCCGTCTGCCGTGCCGACGCCGATGACCTTGCCCTTCAGGTCGGTGGGCTTCTGGAACGGCGAAGCCTCCGGCACGACGAGGTTGAACTGGCTGCGGGTGAAGTAATTGTAGATGTAGACCAGATCCTGGCCCCGTTCGCGCGCCGCCATCAGCGGCCCCGGACCGGGATGGGCGAGCTGCGCCTGGCCCGCAAGGAGCGCCTGGATGGCCTGGGCCGAACCATTGACGCTGCGCGGCTGGATCTTGAGCTTCTCCTCGGCGAAATAACCTTCGCCGATCGCGGCATAGAGGGCGAAATAACCCAGCCCGCCCGGGCTCGGATAGACGATCGTGAGCTCATCCTGCGCCTGCGCATGAACACGCGACGCTGCGAGCGCAAGCGGCAGGCCCGCCGCCGCTGCCATGAACTGCCTACGTTTCATCCCGCTCCCCTTGCGTTTTTCTGATACGGATGAGCGAACGATGCATTATCGATCAAACGTGTCAAATAAATTCAGATTATCTGGCGTGTGATAAAAATATGCAGATTTATCTGGACAGGATCGAGCCGGCCCATATGCTGTCCCGATCGTGACCCAGCGCATGGCTTCCCAGATGACGACACTCGCAGACTTCGCCGTTCCGGCGCCGACCCTCCAGTCACTGCCGATCGAGGGCTCCTCGGCGCGCTTCCCGATCCGGCGGATCTACTGCGTCGGTCGCAACTATGTCGCCCATGTCAGGGAGATGGGCGGCGACGAGACCCGCGATTTCCCGCTGATCTTCCAGAAGCCGGCCGATGCAATCGTCCAGAACGGCGGCGTCGTTCCCTATCCGCCGATGACGGACGATTTTCACTTCGAGCTCGAGCTCATGGTGGCGATGAAGTCCGGCGGCTACAACATCCCTCAGGACGAAGCGCTCGAGCATGTCTTCGGCTACGGCATCTGCCTCGACATGACCCGCCGCAAGCTGCTCGACACGCCAGACGGCCCGCGGATCCCGTGGGAACTTAAGAAATCATTCGATCACTCGGCGCCCTGCGGCCCGATCTACCCGGTCGAACAGGTCGGCCACCCGTCGACGGGCAAAATCCGCCTCGAGGTCGACGGTGTCGCACGCCAGGATTCCGACCTGTCCTTGATGATCTGGCGCACGCCCGAGATCATTGCGACACTCTCGAAATATTACTCGCTCGAGCCCGGCGATGTGATCATGACCGGTACGCCGCATGGCGTCGGCGCGGTCCTTCCCGGTAATGTTCTCGTCGGCAGCATCGAGCGCCTCGGCGCGCTCACCGTCACGATCGGCGCGTCGCCGCTGGCGGGCTGACAGATTGCGCCTGGGCGGAACAAGCGCTGGCCCGACCGTGTTTATCGCGAAGCTTCCTGCGGAGGTTTTGCCATGCAGCTATCGGCCAAGGACAGATTGATTGCGGCCCTCGTGGCCCAGCTTCATGCCGAACGCGAGACGAGGGATGCGCTCGCCTTTGTGATAGCGAATGGCCAGCGCGACCGGGATGTCCTCACCGCCATCCTCACGGATCCGGTGCCGGCCTTCACGCAGGCTGACTTGGCCTACGCCGAAGAACTCGTGCGCCGCCATCATAACCGCCGGGAAGCGGCTTGATGCAGGAAGCGCTGGGCAAGCAGTAACGCCATGGTCGCCGGCAAGCCATCCCGCGCCCCTGGTCGGCTGCGGATCGTCAATCCCGGAGATCTGACGATCCGCAGGGGCCGGCGCGGCAGGGGCTTTGCCTATCTCGACGCCACTGACGAGCCCGTCCGGGACGCGGCCTTGCTTGAGCGGATCCGCTCACTTGCAATTCCGCCCGCCTATCGCGAGGTGCGCATCGCGGCCGATCCACGGGCCCATCTCCAGGCGGTCGGGCGGGACGAGGCCGGGCGGCTGCAATATCTCTATCATCCCGAATGGGAGCGGGTCCGCGAACGCCGCAAGTTGAAGCGATTGCGGCTGCTGATCGACGCGCTGCCCCGTTTGCGCAAGGCGGTCGCCGATGATCTCAAGGCGCGTGCGCTCTGCCGCAGGAAAACGCTGGCTTGCGCAGTCGCCATCATCGACCGCTGCCATCTGCGCGTTGGCGGCGAGGCCTATGCGAGGAGCAATGGCAGCCATGGTGCCTCGACGCTCCTCAAGCGCCATGTCGCGTTGACGGCCTCGCGGATCGACCTGCTGTTTCGCGGCAAGGGCGGAAAGCAGATCGCATGCTCGCGGCAGGATGGCCCGCTCGCCCGAGCACTTGCCCGGATTGCGCAGTTGCCCGGCCGGCGACTGCTGCAATACCGGGACGAGGACGGCAAGGTGACGCCGGTCCATGCCGGCGACATCAACGCCTATCTCCGCGAGATCTCCGGCCTCGCCATCAGTGCCAAGGATTTGAGGATGCTGGCGGGGAACGCTGCGGCCGCCGAACTGCTGCTGGCCAGCCAGATCATGATCGGCGATGGCAGCGAGAAGCGTCAGCTCGCCGAGATCATGCGCGCCGTCTCGGAGCAACTGGCGAACACGCCTGCCGTGACGCGCAAGAGCTATGTCCACGCCATCGTGGTGAAGGCCTATGCCAACGGGAAGCTCGCGGCCTCCTTCGAGAAGGCGCGCGCCAGGGGCGGCTGTTCCCGGATCGAGCGGGCGCTCGCCTCGCTGGCTGGGTGAGGTGAATCGCCGCCTCATGATCAGGTCGAAACCGATCCTGCCATAGGGCTTCGGCCATCTGGCTCAGGACGGCTGCCCTATTCCCGATCTTTTGCGTTGCGAACAAAACGCGAAAAATGATCGAATATGAGACATGTTCGCTCTCGATTCGCTGGCGCCACCAAGCTATCTCGACAGGCTCAACCCCGCGCAACGCCGCGCGGTGGAGCACGGCGTCGGCACGCAGCCGGGTCCCTTGCTGGTGATCGCGGGGGCGGGATCCGGCAAGACCAACACGCTCGCGCATCGTGTCGCGCATCTGATCCTGAACGGTGCGGACCCGCGCCGCATGATGATGCTGACCTTCTCCCGACGCGCTGCAGCCGAGATGGCGAGGCGGGTGGAGCGCATCGCGCGCGACGTGCTGGGAGAGGGGGCTGCCGTCATGACCGACGCGCTGACCTGGGCCGGGACCTTTCACAGCGTGGGAGCAAGGCTGCTCCGGGATTACGCGCCGGAGCTTGGGCTCGATCCGCATTTCACGATCCATGACCGCGAGGACAGCGCCGACCTGATGAACCTCGCTCGTCACGAGCTTGGCTACTCGAAAACGGAAGGGCGCTTTCCCAAGAAGGGCACCTGCCTTGCGATCTATTCGCGCTGCGTCAATGCCGAAGAGCCGGTTGAGGCCGTGCTGGGTGCTTCCTTTCCCTGGTGCGCATCATGGGCAGGGGAGCTGAAGCAGCTCTTTTCAGCCTATGTCGAGGCCAAGCAGGCCCAGAACGTCCTTGATTACGACGATCTTCTGCTGTGCTGGGCCCAGGCCGCAAGCGAGCCCAGCCTTGCCGCGGAGATGGGCGGACGTTTCGACCATGTCTTCGTCGACGAGTATCAGGATACCAACAAGCTTCAGGCCTCGATCCTGCTGGCGCTCAAGCCCGATGGCCAGGGGCTCACCGTCGTCGGCGATGACGCGCAATCGATCTACTCGTTCCGCGCCGCCGAGATCCGCAATATCCTCGATTTCCCCCAGGCCTTCAGCCCACCGGCTGAGGTCGTCACGCTGGATCAGAACTATCGTTCGAACCAGCCCATTCTGGCCGCCGCGAATGGGGTGATCGAGCTCGCCCGCGAGCGCTTCACCAAGAACCTCTGGACCGACCGCCAGTCGGGCGGCAAGCCCCAACTCGTCAATGTTCGCGACGAAGCCGACCAGGCGCGCTTCGTCGCGACGCGCGTGCTGGAGAACAGGGAGGCGGGGCACACGCTCAAGCAGCAGGCGGTGCTCTTTCGCGCCTCGCATCACAGCGGCCCGCTGGAGGTCGAGCTGACACGGCGCAATATTCCTTACAAGAAGTTCGGCGGGCTGAAATTCCTCGATGCCGCCCATGTCAAAGACATGCTGGCGATGCTGCGCTTCGTCGAGAATCCGCGCGACAGGGTCGCCGGGTTCCGCTTGCTGCAGCTGCTTCCGGGCGTGGGGCCGACCTCCGCGCAACGCGTGCTCGATCAGGCCGGCACGGCAGATGATTTCGCAGCAGGCCTCGCGGAGCTGTCGGCGCCCGCGCGTACGGGCGACGCCTGGCCGGATTTCGTTGCGACATTCCGGGCGCTGCGCTCAGGGATAGGCTGGCCGGCAGACCTCGAACGGGCCCGTCTCTGGTACGACCCTCACCTGGAGCGCATTCACGAGGATTTCACCACGCGTCGAGCCGATCTGGTTCAGCTGGAGCAGATCGCCTCCGGCTATCCATCCCGCGAGCGCTTCCTCACCGAGCTCACCCTCAATCCGCCCGACGCAACGAGCGATGAAGCGGGTCCGCCATCGCTGGACGAGGATTTTCTCATCCTCTCGACCATCCACTCCGCCAAGGGACAGGAATGGAAGTCGGTCTTTGTGCTGAACACGGTGGACGGCTGTCTTCCCAGTGACCTTGCCGTCGGGGAGACCGCCGAGATCGAGGAGGAGCGCAGGCTGCTCTATGTCGCGATGACGCGCGCCAGGGACGACCTGCATCTGGTCGTGCCGCAGCGCTTCTTCACTCATGGCCAGGCCGCGCGAGGCGATCGGCATGTCTACGCGGCACGCACGCGGTTCATCCCGCATGCCCTGCTGCACCTGTTCGAGCAGGCGACCTGGCCCATCGAGCAGGCTCAGGCCGCCATGCAACACCGCAGCGGCGTGAGAATTGACGTGTCGGCACGACTCAAGGGCATGTGGCGCTGAAGCATCGGCCCGAGGGATTGCGGTTTTCGGGTAAGCCGATGCGATCGCAGAAGGCGCGATCGGCCTGCGCCGGTGGCGCCGGCCCGCATCTTGCTTGTTCCCCTTAAGCTCTCGGTAACCCAGAAACCCCAGCCTTCATGGCTGGCCTGACTCGATTTCACTCGGAGTGCCTCCATGGATGCCTTCACGATGGTGATTGTCGCGTGCATTTCCGGCGAAGCGACCTGCACCGCTTCCCGGATCAGCGAACAGGGTTTCACGACGGTGCAGGCCTGCGAAGCCCGCATCGACGACATCGCGCGTGCGATGACGGTGGAGTTTGGAAAACGACCGGAATTCAAGGGCCGACAGGTCACTTACGACGTCTCCTGCATGGACAGGGAACAGCTCTGGCACAAGCTTGGGGTGACCCAGGCCGAGACCTGATTGCGGCCGTTCGCGACGGAGGCGGCCTCTCGCGGGACACCGACGTCCGGATGCCGATCGGTGGAACAAACCGGAATCGAGCCCGTTCCTGATCACAGAACCCTCAGCGAAGGAGATCTGTGATGATGAAGAAGCTTGCTCTCGCCGCGACCCTGATTCTCGTGCCCGTCGCGTCATTCGCCCAGAATCCGCAGGGCGCGCAGGGTGGTGCAGCTGCCGGCGCGGCGACAGGCGCCGTGGGCGGGGCGATCGTCGGCGGTCCGGTCGGTGCTGTTGTCGGCGGCGTGGGTGGCGCTGTCGTAGGCGGCATCGTCGGCGACAATACCCCCCGCTTCAAGACCTATGTGGTCGAGCAGCGTGTGCCGTCCTACACCTATGCCGAGCCGCTCGCGGTCGGCACCGTGCTCCCGAATGAGGGCGTGACCTATCGCGAAGTGCCGCGCGAGTATGGCGCGACCCAGTACCGCTATACGGTCGTGAATAACCGCACTGTGCTGGTCGAGCCCGGCACCCGCAGGATCGTTCAGATCATCGAGTGATCAGCACAATCGTCCAACCGTTCGGCCCGCCAGCAGCTTCCGTTGGCGGGCCGTTTGCTGCCTGGCGAACGCGTGGCCTTGTCCGCGATGTCCGGCCCTGGCTCGGTCCTGACTCCTATGCATCATCGAACCGAAAGATCCTCGCAGCACCGGCTTCGTCGCGCAGGCCCTTGTAAGTCGCGTGGCGAAGCTTGCCGTCATCGGTCCAGCCGCGGAATTCGATCTCGGCAACCAGCACGGGCGAAACCCAGCGCGCGGCTGTCCGCTGGATGGCCAGGGGTGGTCGCGGAACGAGTCTCGCGTCGAGCCGCGCCTTCAAGGCGGCGCCGGACAGCTCGGTGAAGCCGCTGCCAACCCCGCCGACATAGACCAGGCCGTCGGCCTTTTCCGCAGCGAGCAGCAACCTGCCGATTCCTCCAAAGCCGATCGAAGGCTCATATCCGATGATGACGAAGCGCTCCGACTGGATGCACCTGATCTTGAGCCAGTCACCATCGCGGCCGGAGCGATAGGGTGCATCAAGGCGTTTTGCGATGATGCCTTCGAGGCCGAGCTTGCAGGCGAGGGTGTAGAACGCCTCTCCGTCGGCAATCACGTCCTCACTGAGCAGGATACCGGGAGACGCGCGGTCGATTGCATCGGCCAGGACCTCGCGCCGCTGCGAGAGCGGCAGATGCCGCAGATCCTGTCCATTGAGGTACAGAAGATCGAAGGCAAACAGGACCGCGAGTTCGGCGCTGCCCTTGCCGTCTCGCCCGCCGAGCGCTTGCTCCAATGCCGCGAGATCCGATTTTCCGCTCCGATCGAGGATGACGGCCTCGCCATCAAGGATAGCACTGTCGACGACGATCTGCTTCGCCGCCGCCACGATCGCGGGAAAGCGGGCCGTCCAATCCCGGCCGTCTCGCGCAAGCAGGCGCACCTCGCGCGAAGGCTCGATATGAACGGCAAGCCGGTAGCCGTCCCATGCCACCTCGAACGACCAATTGGACCCCTTGGGCGGCTTTGCCGCCTCACTGGCAAGGCATGGCTCGACATGCTGCGGCATAGGATCGTCATCTTGCGTGCTGTCGTCAGGGAGACGGGCCTCCACTGGTATGGCAACGGGCGACAAGACCGTGCCCTTCAACGCCTCCGAACCGGGGCCGGACCGCGACATCTGGCGCACGCGCATGACGGGTTCTCCTCCACCGCAGACAAACGCCGGGCAGCGGGCACTCGTTCCGGCGACGTGGAACTTCGTGCCGCCTCAGCAGTTAGGATATGGTGGTGATATGGGAGTGCTGACATGGGTTCGTTACCCCGCGCTTTTCATCCCAAGCGGAAACCCGGACGACCTGCGCAGCATCACCTACACGCTCGATAGCGGTGCGCTCGTGAACTTTGTCGACGAGCGCAGGTTCGAAGTCGCCAGAACCGGGCTGATCATCACGCGGCTGGAGTGAATTCGATCAAGAGTTGCCGCATCCGGCAAATGACATTGCCGGGAGCGCTCCAAGGTTTAGGTTGCTCCCTACAGGGAGGTGCTTTGCATGTCCGATACCCTTTCCAGATCAGAACCAGTGACGGTGACACTCCGTACGCACGAAGACTATCGCGATGCTTGTGAGCGCGTTGGCCAGTTGGAAGGCATCAGGCCGAGCGCCGCCCGAGATCGTCAGCTCGCTGCGCTTAGAACGGCCATCCACGCCTACGAGCCGCGGCAGACGCCATTGCGGACATCACCATGACCACGTAAGGCCTGGCGCGCTCGGCAGGGCAATGCGACCAGCCCGTCAACGAAACGAAAGACGAGACAGAGCCGTTGCGAGGCTCCGGTCGGGCAAGCCCTGTTCAGGTACTCGGGCATCTGCCTGGGGCGCATAGGGCAGAACCATCTCACGATAACGTGTTCCCTGTAGCCGCCAGTCGACGCCTTTTCTGTCGTGAACGAATGCAGCCGAGCGCCGACGTCCATCACGGTTCCGGTGCTTCTTTGGTCGCGTGGTGCGGTGCAAACTGGAACCATCATGGATGCCCGCTCGTTCCTCGCTCGCGTCCGCTGAAACGCTATGGGGAAATGTCATGGCGCCGCGCGCTGTCTGGAAAGGCGTTCTGAAGATCGCCGAGGTGAGCTGCCCGGTTTCGCTC
Organism: Allobosea sp. 01N443; assembly: GCF_056399325.1. NCBI lineage: Bacteria > Pseudomonadati > Pseudomonadota > Alphaproteobacteria > Hyphomicrobiales > Alloboseaceae > Allobosea > Allobosea sp. 01N443. The sequence continues at coordinate 6,782 of NZ_JBFTRC010000214.1, read as the reverse complement.
TACACGGCAGCCTCGACCGCCGAGCGGATCTCGTTTCACACCTTGAACCGCAAGACCGGCAACCGCGTCCATCGTCAGTATATCGACGAGGTCTCCGGCAAGCCGGTCGAGACCGAGGATCAGGTCAAGGGCTACGACAAGGGCAACGGCGATTACGTCCTGCTCGAGCCGGAAGAGATCGCCGCCGCGATCCCGGAAAGCGACAAGACCCTCACGGTCGAGACGTTCCTGCGGTGCGGCGAGATCGACGAGATCTTCTTCGACAAGCCCTACTATATCGCGCCTGCCTCACCCGTGGCGTCCGAAGCCTTCGCGCTGATCCGCGAGGGAATGAAGGACCAGAAGTCGGCCGCGCTGGCCCGAACGGTCATCTTCCGCCGGATGCGATCGATCCTGATCCGTCCTCAGGACGAAGGGTTGATCGCGACGACGTTGAACTTCGACTACGAGGTCCGCTCGGCCGAGGACGCCTTCAGCGAGATCCCGGAAATCAAGATCGACGGTGAGATGCTCGACCTGGCCGAGCACATCATCAAGACGAAGGCTGGCAAGTTCGATCCCAAACAGTTCGACGATCGCTATGAAGCCGCGCTGGCCGAACTCGTCCAGGCCAAGATCGAAGGCCGCAAGATCAAGCCACAGAAGCGGCCCGAGCCCTCGAAGGTCGTCAGCCTGATGGAGGCATTGCGTCAAAGTGCCAAGGCTGGCGGCGGCGAGAAGCCCGCAGCGGCGAAGCAAGCCCCGCGCAAGAAGGCGAGTTGATTATTTGCGCCGCGGTTCCAGGCTGCGCTTGAGCGCGTCCATGATGTTGACGACATTGCCTTCCGAGGCCGGACGCGGCGATGTCCTCATCGGATTGCGGCCCTTCTCCTTGGCCTTGATGATACCAAGCAGCTCCTCCTGGACCGGATCCTTGGCAAGCTCCGGGGACCAGTCCTTGGTGCGGGTCGCGATGAGCTTGTCCATCAGGGGACGCAGATCAGAGTCCGGTGCGGCCTCGCCGATCCCGGCGAAATAATCTTTCTCGGGCCGGACCTCATCGCCATAGCGCAAGGTCCACAAGACGATGCCGTTATCGCGGGCGTCCAGCAGCACGGCCCGTTCGCGCCGATAGAGGACGAGCCGCGAGATTCCGACCGTCTTCGTACGCTTCATCGCTTCGCGGATGACGGAGAATGCCTCTTCCCCGACCTTTGCATCGGGCACGAGGTAATGAGGCGTGTCATACCAGATCCAGCCGACCGATGATCTTGGAGCGAAGGTCTGGATGTCGATGGTTCGGGTGCTCTCCAGTGCCACGGAGTCGAGTTCATCGTCTTCCAACATGACATAGTCGTCATCGCCCCTTGGATAGCCCTTGACCTCGTCCTCGTCGCTGACGGGCTTGCCGGTGACCGCATCGACGAAGCGACTTCGTATCCGGTTTCCGGTCTTGCGGTTGAGCGTATGGAAGCGGACCTTCTCGTTGTCCGATCGGGCCGGCATCATCGCGACTGGACAGGTCACGAGGGACAGCTTGAGATAGCCCTTCCAGAACGTCCGCGGCGCCATGGTCACATCTCCCGACACACCCGGTGAACGCGGTGGCGTGGCTGATCGTTCCCCGGCGMCGCTTTCGGCAACCCGTCAGGCAGCCGTGGCGCGCCTGCCCAGCTTCTTGATCGCGTCGGAGAGCGAGCCTGCCGCGTCGTCATAGCCTTCCCAAGCCTTGGTCGTCTTGAGCAGGCCCGGCACGGTCCGCACGGTAAAGCGCTTGGGGTCGAGATCGGCTTTGACCTGCGGCCAAGTCAGCGGCATCGAGACCTGAGCGCCCGGCCGTGCCCGCGGCGACAGGGGGGCGACCGCCGTCGCCATGCGGTCATTTCGCAGATAGTCGAGGAAGATGCGGCCATTTCTGAGACGCTTGGCCATATTGACCACGTAGCGTGAGGGCTGTTYGGCGGCGAGTTCCGCGCAGATGTGGCGAGCGAAATCTTTCGCCGCAGGCCACTCGATCTTGTTGCGCTTTCCAGCCGCCAAGGGCGTGACGACATGTAGTCCCTTGCCGCCTGTGGTCTTGCAGAAACTGGCCAGTCCAAGCGCATCCAGCCGCTCGCGCATCTGGCTTGCGGCCTCGATCACCTCACCGAATGTCACGCCGGGCCCTGGATCGAGATCGAAGACCAGGCGGCCCGGCGTCTCCGGATCATCGGGCATGCAGTTCCACGGGTGAAGCTCGATGCCGCCGATCTGGGCCGCCGCCGCCAACGCCTCGATCCGATCGATCTGGAGATAGGGCTTCTTGTCGCCAAAGACCCGGACGAGTTCGAACAGGTTCGAGGTTCCCATGCCGGCGTGGCGCTGGAAGAACATCTCGCCCGTAATTCCATCGGGCGCGCGCACAAGCGAACAGGGCCGGCCCTTGATATGGGGCATCATCCAGTCGCCGACCGCCGCGAAATATTCGGCCAGTTCCTGCTTGGAGACAGGCCGGTCATCCCCCGCATTCGGCCACAAGATCTTCTCGGGGTGGCTGATGCCGACCCCCATGACAGTGGCCCTCTCGCCCCGACGGCGCGAGGATACCGGTTTCGGCTGCGGCGTCTCGGTGCCTTTCGGATCTGCGGGGAGGTCGGTTTCCACCTCGTCGGCGGGCTTGTCTTCGCGCAATCCCTTGAAGGCGGCCTGACGAGCCATGCCATCCCCGGTCCAGYCGGCAAACTCGATCTCCGCGACAAGTTCGGGCTTCAACCAGGTGACCCCGGGCTCGCGCTTGGGAGAGCCGGCCCCTTTGAAGGGCGAGGCTGTCGCGGCGGCCGCCTTCAGCTTTGGCAACAGCGCCTGCACCTTGGCGGCGCTGTAGCCCGTACCCACCCGTCCGATATAGACAAGATCCGACCCTCGATTGACGCCGACCAGAAGCGACTTGAATTTGCCGGCCGTCGTGGACCATCCGCCGATCACGACCTCGTGCCCGGCGCGGCATTTGGCCTTCGTCCAGCTGTTGCTGCGCCCTGACACATAGGGCGCATCGACCGCCTTCGAGACGATGCCTTCCAGGGAGAGTTGGCAGGCCGATTTCAGGATGGCGTCGCCGCCGGTCTCGAAATGTTCGACATAGCGCAGGATGACGCCGTCGCCGTGGTCGTCGAGGGTCTCCTTCAGACGCTCCTTGCGCTGCAGGAGTGGCAGCTCGCGGAGATCGGCCCCGACGCTGAACAGCATGTCGAAGGCGAAGAAGATCAGATCCTCCGTCCTGCCCTCCGAAATGGCGGCCTGGAGGGCGGCAAAATCCGGCGTGCCATGCTTGTCGAGCGCGACGATCTCGCCATCGATGATGGCATCGGGCAGGCTCTCTCCCGCCTTGGCGATCGTTTCAAAACGGGAGGTCCAATCGAGCCCCTTCCGCGTCTTGAGCGTGACGGTCCCGCCCTGGACCCGCATCTGGATGCGATAGCCATCGAACTTGATCTCATGCACCCACCCGCCACCATTGGCGGGACGCTCGACACTTCGGCATAGCTGCGGCGCGATGAACGGTGGCATGGGGGCCGGGCGAGATCTCTTGGGAGATCCGGATCGTTCCGGGCTTCGTCTGCGCTGCGCGGCCAGACCCTTCCGGCTGTCCCATTCGGCGTCAGCGGCGAGGGCGTCCTTCGCGAGGAGGAATGGCTTGGGCGAACGCCCCTTGCCGGCCGCGATCGCGTCCATGCTGCGGCCGGAGGCAACGGACGTGTCGGCCTTCAAGACCGCATCACCGTCGCCATCCACGGAATGCGCGTCCCGGTGCTTGATCAGCAGCCAGTTGGTGCGCTTGCCGCCATCCCGGTCATGACGCATCCGAACGAGGACAAAGCTGCCCTCGAGGCGCTCGCCGTCCAGAACGAACTTGAGTTCGCCCTTTTCCAGTTGGCGCTCCGGGCTGATCTTGCCCTCCGGCTGCCAGTAGCCGCGATCCCAGAGCAGAACCGTTCCCCCACCATATTGCCCCTTGGGTATGGTCCCTTCGAAATCTCCATAGGGCAGGGGGTGGTCTTCCACCTCGACTGCGAGGCGCTTGTCGCCAGGATCAAGCGAGGGGCCCTTGGTCACCGCCCAGGACTTGAAGACCCCGTCCAGTTCCAGGCGCAGATCATAATGAAGCCTGGTCGCATCATGCTTCTGGATGACGAAGCGCAGGCGGTTCGATTTCGAAACCGCAGCGTCTCCGTCAGGCTCCCTGGTCTTCTCGAAATCGCGCTTCTGACGATACGCCTTGAGCTTTTCCAAGTGACACTCCGCGTTCGCGGCTGAGCTTGCACGCAAGATGCACGTCCTGGCGGCACTCCGTGCAAAGACATCACAGGAACAGGCGCGGGAAATGATTGTTCCGAAACTTCGAGAGCTGCGATGTCAGGGGGCGCGTGAGGTCCTGCTGAAGCGCTGTCTCGCGCGCCCCGAACCATGAACAAGCCATCCTGATCGTCAATTAGCACCGGTACCTTAGGATGAGCCGGAATGGGTGTGAGGATCTGGAATGCAGTCGAGTTCTGTGAAGCGTGAGCCAGGCGACCTGTCCATCATCGTTCCCGCCCAATCCGGACGGTCAGTACGCGTATCGGGTGGCGATATCATCCGCATCGTCGATCCGAAGGGGCAGCAGGTCGCCGATCTCTGGGCCTTCGTCACCTCGCCCCGACTCGACTGGCTGAGCACGGCCCAGACCCGAGACATCAACGAGCGATTGTTTCCCAAGGTCGGAGAGAGCTTCTACAGCGACCGCGGCGTTCCGTTGCTGACATTGGTCGAGGACGGGTCCCCCGGTCCGCACGACATGCTGTTTCCTGCCTGCAACCGTGAACTCTACGAGCGGGCCGGGCTGCACGATCATCCAAATTGCAGGGACAACCTGCTCTTGGCACTTCAGGAAGAAGGCGTTGCGCTACCCTTCGTACCCGATCCGGTCGACCTGTTCCAAAACTCGCCTCCGCAACCAGACGGCCGGCTTGAGGTTCTCCCGTCGATCAACCCGCCTGGCGGGTATGTCGTCGTTCGCGCCGAATGCGATCTTCTCCTGGTCGTTACGGCGTGCTCGGTCGATTTCCATCCGACAAACGGCGAGTGCTGTACAGAAATCGAGATCGAAGTCGTTCGCAGCTCACGCTCTTCGTGATGGGGGACCAGATCGCCATGCACTGGCCAGCGGGCTCATTTGACGCAATGATCGAGCGCGGGCTGGTGAATGATCCTGCCAGCCGCGCAATCAAACGCGCACTATGGGCCAAACATAAAGGCCCTGGCTCCATGGGAGGAGAATTCCATGCTCGTCGGCGTGCCCTGCGAAATCAAGGACAATGAAGCGCGTACCGGGCTCGTCCCGTCATCCATCCGGGAGTTGGTCCATCATGGTCACCAGGTCATGGTCCAGTCGGGCGCAGGTCTTGGTGCCGGCATCACCGATGAGGACTACGTCGCGGTCGGCGCCAAGATAGTCGACGGGCCGGAGATAATATTCGCAGAAGCCGAGATGGTGGTGAAGGTCAAGGAACCCCTGGCCCAGGAGCGAAAGCGTCTGCGGCCCGGACAGATCCTGTTCACCTATCTGCACCTTGCTCCCGATCCTGCGCAGACCCGCGATCTCATTCAATCCAAGGCGATCTGTATCGCCTACGAGACAGTCACTTCACCCTCCGGCAGCCTGCCGCTTCTGGCGCCGATGTCCGAAGTGGCGGGCAGACTCGCACCTCAGGTCGGCGCACATGCCCTGGAGAAGGCCCAAGGGGGACGCGGCATCTTGCTGGGCGGTGTGCCGGGAGTCCCGGCAGCGTCCGTCGTGATTCTCGGCGGAGGCGTGTCGGGCACGCATGCGGCGACCATCGCCATTGGCATGGGAGCGCAGGTGACGGTCGTGGACCGGTCGGCGGAGCCGCTGAAGCGCCTGGCCACCCAGTTCGGCAATGCGATCACCACCGTCTTTTCCACGCAGGCGGCGATTGAAGAGCTCGTCAGGCAAGCGGACCTGGTGATTGGTGCGGTGCTGATCCCTGGCGCGTCGGCGCCCAAGCTGGTCAGCCACGATATGATCCGCACCATGAAGAAGGGCGCCGTCGTCGTGGACGTGGCCATCGATCAGGGCGGCTGTTTCGCGACCTCAAAGGCCACCACGCACTCCGACCCGACCTATATCGTCGATGGGGTCGTGCATTACTGCGTGGCCAACATGCCTGGCGCAGTCGCGCGCACCTCCACCTTCGCGCTCAACAATGCGACATTGCCCTTCGTGCTGGCCATCGCCAATCACGGCTGGCGCGAGGCTTTGAAGCAGGATCCGCACTTGCGCCAAGGTCTCAACATATGCGTCGGGCAGGTCACCTGCGAGCCCGTGGCAAGGGCTCAAGGCCTGCCATTCGTCGAGCCCCTCGCGGTCATTGATCGCGCATGAATGCAAGCAAGGTTCCGGTCTAAAGCATCGGCCCGAAAAGTGGATGGCGGTTTTCGGGGCAAAGCCGATGCAAAGACAAAGGGTTAGATCACCGGACTGGATACGATCTCCAGTCCGATGATCTAGCTGTGAGCTCTCAATAGGTTGTCCATCCGGTCCCGAGCGAGGAAGCTGAGGTTGCGAAGCTTCAGACCCCTCGGAGGAACCGGATGAACATCCACAAGAATGCCCGGCTGACGCAGTTGGGTCGAGAGCGGATCGTGCGCATGGCGGCGGCAGGCACGGCCTCTGGCGTGATCGCCAGGGCGGCCGGCGTCAGCCTCAAGACCGTCCATAAATGGATCGCCCGTTTCGCCGCCGAGGGCATGGCCGGGCTGGCGGA
>NZ_JBFTRC010000213.1:0-9304 GCF_056399325.1 Allobosea sp. 01N443 | reverse complement strand
ATGCGAAGGAGTGGCTGAAGAACAACGTCGCCGGCTCCGGCGCCTACAAGGTCGAGAGCTGGAAACCCGGCGTCGAGACGATCTATGTCCGGAACGATGCCTGGACCTCCGGCAAGCTGCCGCAGCTTCGCCGCATCATTGCGCGCGACATCGCCTCGCCTTCGACCCGCCGGGCCCTGATGGAGCGCGGCGATGCCGATGTCTCCTACGGGCTGCCACCGAAGGACTTCAAGGACCTGCTCGATGCCGGCAAGGTCAATGTCGTCGGCGTGCCGATCCCCAACGGTGTCTGGGGCTGCTACCTCAACACGCAGGTCGGGCCGTTCAAGGATGTGCGCCTGCGCCAGGCCGTGGCCTGGGTGATGCCCTATGAGAAGCTGCTGCAGGCCTCGCTGTTCGGCCGCGGCGTCGACATGTCGGGCGGGCCCGAGACGCCCAAGGTCACCTGGCCGCAGCCCTTTCCCTACACATCCAACGTCGCCAAGGCCAAGGCGCTGGTCGATGCAGCCGGCGGCGGCTTCTCGACCACGCTGTATTTCGACGCCGGCAATGCGACGGTCGCCGAACCGATGGCGGTGCTGATCAAGGAGGCGCTCGGCGCGATCGGAATCACCGTCGAGATCAACAAGGTGCCGGGCGCGAATTTCCGTACCGAGATCGCCAAGAAGACCAATCCGATGGTGCTGAACCGCTTCGCCGGCTGGCTCGACTATCCCGATTACTACCTGTTCTGGACGATGCACGGCAATAATTCGATCTTCAACATCGCCGCCTATCAGAACCCGGAACTCGACAAGCTGATCGACGCCGCGCGCTTCGCGCCCGACAAGGCAGCCTATGACGCTAATGTCGTCGACTTCATCAAGCTGGTGAACCGCGAGGTGCCGATGGTGCCGATCGCGCAGCCGACCCATGACGTGGCGCTCCAGAAGGCGATCGGCGGCTATCAGTTCCAGCCCTGCCGCGAGCCCGATTTCCGCTACCTGACCAAGGGCTGAGCGCCCAGCGCACCGCCGCCCCGCACGCAACGGCGGCGGCGGCGACTTCGCCGGATTTCGGCAAGGAGGCTGCACAATGCTTCGCATGATCGGCGGGCGGCTGATGACGACGATCCCGTCGGTCATCGGCGTGATCATCGTCACCTTCCTGCTGACGCGGGTGTTGCCGGGGGACACGGCAGCCTATTTCGCCGGGCCCGCAGCGACGCCGCAGGCCATTGCCGAAATCCGCAGCAAGCTGGGGCTCGACCAGCCCTTGCCGGTGCAGTTCGTCTCCTATGTCACGGCGCTGGCCAAGGGCGATCTCGGCCAGTCCCTGACCACCGGCCAGCCGGTGACGGCCGACCTGGCGGCGCGGCTGCCCGCCTCCGCCGAGCTGACGCTTGCGGGTCTGCTGCTGGCCATGTCGGTCGCCCTGCCGCTCGGCGTACTGGCCGCGGTGAAGCAGGGCTCCTGGATCGACCATCTCTGCCGCGTGGTGGCGACGGCCGGCGTCTCGCTGCCGGTGTTCTTCACCGGGCTCCTGCTGGTCTATGCCTTCTATTTCCTGCTCGGCTGGTCGCCGGCGCCTCTCGGGCGGCTCGATGTCTTCGCCTCGGAACCGCCGCGCATCACCGGGCTGTTCTTGATCGACAGCCTGCTTGCCGGGCATGTCGAAACCTTTCGTGCCGCGCTGGCGCAACTGATCCTGCCGGCGGTCACGCTCGGCATCTTCTCGCTGGCGCCGATCACGCGGATGACCCGCGCCTCGATGCTGGCTGTGCTCGGCGCCGATTTCGTCCGCACCGCGCGCGCCAGCGGGCTGACCAATGCCAAGGTCATCGGCACCTATGCCTTTCGCAACGCCATGCTGCCCGTCGTGACCACGCTCGGCATGGTGTTCTCCTTCCTGCTCGGCGCCAATGTCCTGGTCGAGAAGGTCTTCGCCTGGCCGGGCGTCGGCTCCTATGCGGTCGAGGCGCTGATCGCCTCGGATTACGCGCCGATCCAGGGCTTCGTGCTGACCATGGCGATCCTCTACGTCGTGCTGAACCTGCTGATCGACCTGCTCTACGGCGTCATCGATCCCCGCGTCAGGCTGGAAGGGTGAGGCCCGTGAACGACATGAGCAAGCTCGACCCCGCCGCCACGCCCGCCCTGCGCTTCGAGGCGCCGCCCGCGACGAGCCTGTGGGCCCATGCGCGCCATGTCGTCTCGGAAAACCCGATCACCGGCTTCGCCTTCCTGCTGTTCGGGCTGATCGTGCTCGCGGCGATCTTCGGTCCCTCGCTCGTGCCCTACGACCCGCTGGCGAGCAACACCAATGCGGCACTCCAGGCCCCGAGCGCGGCGCATTGGTTCGGCACCGACCAGCTCGGGCGGGACATCTTCAGCCGGGTCATCGCCGCGACGCGGCTCGATTTCACCATTGCGGTCGCCTCGGTCGCGCTCGTTTTCCTGCTCGGCGGGCTCGCCGGCGTCAGCGCCGGCTTCTTCGGCGGCTGGGTCGACAAGCTGGTCGGTCGCATCGCCGACACGATCATGGCCTTCCCGCTCTTCGTACTGGCGATGGGCATCGTCGCGGCGCTCGGCAACAGCGTCACCAATATCGTGATTGCGACCGCCATCATCAATTTCCCGCTCTATGCGCGGGTGGCGCGGGCCGAGGCGAATGTGCGGCGCGAGGCGGGTTTCGTGCAGGCGGCGCGGCTCTCGGGCAATTCCGACTGGCGGCTGCTCCTCACCCAGATCGTGCCCAACATCATGCCGATCATGGCTGTGCAGATGTCGCTGACCATGGGCTACGCGATCCTGAACGCGGCCGGCCTCTCCTTCATCGGCCTTGGCGTACGCCCGCCGACGCCGGAATGGGGGATCATGGTGGCCGAGGGTGCGAGCTTCATCGTCTCCGGCGAATGGTGGATCGCCTTCTTCCCCGGCCTGGCGCTGATGATCGCGGTGTTCTGCTTCAACCTGCTCGGCGACGGCGTGCGCGATCTCGTCGATCCCCAGCGGAGGAATTGACCTTGGCCACGATCCCGCTGCTCGAGATCCGGAACCTCACCGTCGAATTCGCCACGCGCCGTGGGGCGGTGCAGGCGGTGAAATCGATCGATATCAGCGTCGCCAAGGGCGAGACGGTCGCGATCGTCGGCGAGTCCGGCTCGGGCAAATCGGTGACCTCCTATGCCGTGGTGCGCATTCTCGACCGGGCCGGCCGGGTCGCAGAGGGTTCGATCTCGTTCTCAGGCGTCGATCTCGTCGCCGCCGACGAGGCGCAGATGCGCGACCTGCGCGGGCGCGAGATCTCGATGGTCTTCCAGAACCCGCGCGCCGCGCTCAACCCGATCCGCAAGGTCGGACGGCAGATCGAGGACGTGCTGCTGCAACATGTCCAGGCGACGCGCGCGACCGCCAGGGAGAAGGCGATCGAGGCCCTGACGCGCGTCAGGATCGCAAGGCCCGAAGAGCGCTACGATGCCTACCCGTTCGAGCTTTCGGGCGGCATGTGCCAGCGCGTGGTGATCGCGCTCGCCATCACCTGCCAGCCGCAGCTGCTGATCGCCGACGAGCCGACCACGGGGCTCGACGTCACCACGCAGAAGGCGGTGATGGATCTCATCGTCGAGCTCACCCGCGAGCGCGGCATGTCGACGATCCTGATCACCCATGATCTCGGGCTGGCTGCCGCCTATTGCGACAAGGTCGTGGTCATGGAGAAGGGCCGCGTCGTCGAGACGGCCGCGGCCAGTGAGATCTTCCGCAATCCGCAGCACCCCTATACCCGCCGGCTGATGCAGGCGACGCCGCGCATCGGCATGTCGCTCGCCGATCTGCTGACCGAACCGCCGAAGGCGGAGCCGGTGCCCAAGACAGCGCCCGCCCCCTCGCCTGTCCCCACCTCCTCTGGCGCGGCGCGAGGCGAAGCGGCCCCTGGGCCGCTGCTCAGCGTCGAGGCGCTGGTGAAGGAGTATCCGCGCCCGGCTACGGGGGCGTTCCTCGCCAGGCTGATGGGCAAGGCGGAGCCTGGGAAGCCCGGCTTCCGCGCCGTCGACGGTATCAGCTTCTCAATTGCGCGCGGCGAGACGCTCGGGCTCGTCGGCGAATCCGGCTGCGGCAAGTCGACGACCTCGATGATGATCACGCGGCTGATCGACCCGAGTGGCGGCAGGATCGTCTTTGACGGCAGCGATATCGGCGCGATCCCCGCCCGGCAGTTTGCGGCCTCGCCCCAGCGCCGGCGCATCCAGATGGTGTTCCAGGACCCGACCGACAGCCTCAACCCGCGCTTCACTGCCGAGCGGGCGATTGCCGACCCGATCATGCGGATGGGCGCGATCCGCGGCCGCGATGCGCTGCGGGCGCGCTGCGAGGACCTGGCGCGGCTTGTCGGCCTGCCGGCCGAGCTGATCGACCGGTTCCCGCATCAGCTCTCGGGCGGGCAGAAGGCGCGCGTCGGCATCGGCCGCGCGATCGCGCTCGACCCCGACCTCGTCATCCTGGACGAGCCGACAGCGGCGCTCGACGTTTCCGTCCAGGCGGTCGTCCTGAACCTGCTGGAGGAGTTGAAGGGGCGGCTCGGCATGAGCTATCTCTTCGTCTCGCACGACCTGAATGTGGTGCGGCTGCTCTGCGACCGGGTGATCGTGATGCGCAGCGGCGCGATCGTCGAGGAAGGTACCGCAGAAGAGGTTCTGGGCAACCCGAGAGCCGAGTACACCAGAGAGCTGCTGACCGCGATTCCGCATCCGCCGATGTGACGGTGCAAGATGCCGTTGCGCATGCAGCGCCGAAACCGGCCATGGCCTTTGGAGACGCCTTTCATGAAGATCAACGACCCTGCCGTGCTTGCCGAAGTCGAGGCCGCCTTCGCGACCTATGAAAAGGCGCTGACGAGCAACGACGTGGCCACGCTGGACGCGCTGTTCAGGGACAGCCCGCTGACGCTGCGCTATGGCGTGGCCGAGAACCTCTACGGCCATCATCAGATCGCCGCGTTCCGCTCGGCGCGCTCGCCCGTCGGGATCGAGCGCGCGCTCGAACGCACCGTCATCACCAGCTATGGCGATGCGATGGCGACCGCCAACACGATGTTCCGCCGCGCCAGCATGCAGGGCAAGGTCGGCCGGCAAAGCCAGACCTGGGTCAAGTTTCCCGAAGGCTGGCGGGTCGTCGCCGCCCATGTCAGCGTCATCGCGGAATGAGTCTTTCGCGTCGGGCCATGACCTTGGCCATGACCGTCGCGTCGATGCCTGTCATGCAGGCGCCTGCGCCCCTGCCCGTTCTCCGGTGCTGATGCCATGCCGCCCCGCGCCCTCCCCGTCAGAGCCAAGCCCGCAGCCCCGGCGCCGACGCGCACGGAGGCGCTGCGCCTTCAGATCGCCGACGAGATCGTCTCCGGTGCGCTCGAACCGGGGACGCCGCTCGACGAGCAGGATCTGGCGGCGCGGTTCGGCGTCTCGCGGACACCCGTGCGCGAGGCGATCCGCCAATTGTCCGCCTCGGGCCTCGTCAGCGTCCGGCCGCACCGCGGGGCGGTTGTCGCCTTGCCGACCCCGCGGCAGCTCGACGACATGTTCGAAGCCATGGCCGAGCTGGAGGCGCTCTGCGCCGGGCTCGCCGCCCGCAACATGACCGTGCCCGAACGGCGCGGGCTCGAAGGGCTGCACCAGGCCCTGCGCGCGCTGGTGCATGAGGGCGATCCCGCGCGCTATCACGAGACCAACGAGGCCTTTCACGCCGCGATCTATGCCGGATCGCATAATGGCTATCTGGCGGAGCTGACGCTGATGACGCGCGCCCGGGTCGCGCCGTTCCGCAGGGCGCAGTTCCGGGCGACCGGGCGGCTCGGCGGCTCCTATCGCGAGCACGACCTGATCGTCCAGGCGATCCTGCGCGGCGACCAGCCCGGCGCGAGCGAGGCGATGCGCGCCCATATCGGCATCGTGCGCGATGCGTTCAGGAGCTATGCGGGCGCGCCCTGACGCGCGCCCTGCGCTGCGACATAGGCCCGCCAGCCCCCGAACTCGCTGACGTCGCGCGCCGCCTCGGTCGCGATCTGCTCGCAGAGAAAGCCCTTGACCCGCGTGCCGTCGGCCAGCGCCAGCGTGCCGATGCCGAGCGGCGAAGGAATGCCGGCAACGAAACGGCCAAAGCCTTCGGGAGGCAGCGCCCAGACCTCGAGCGCGATCGGAGTTCCCCCTTGCCCGACCCGGATCAGGCCCGGCCGCGCCGGCGGTCCGCCCGGCAGGGCAAAGAGGCGGTATTCGGCGCTTGTACTCGTCGCGCGCTGGAAGATCGCGCCGAGCGCGGTCAATTCTCCGTTCAGGGGCATGCCCGAGAGATGCGCGCCGACAACGGCGATCTCAAGCATGCCAGGCGCGGCAGTGGCCGGCTCGTTCGCCGGCGGCAGCGGCAGGCCGGTCGCGCCCAGCGTCAGTCCCGACGCCTGATGGAAGGCCCGCCCGAGGCTGGCCAGCGACGCATCCTGGCCGGACGGCGCGATCAAGGTGACGCCGGCTGCGGTGCCGTCCTCCATCAGGCTCACCGGCACGGCGAGCGCGCACATATCGAGCAGGTTGACGAAATTGGTGTAGCGGCCGAGCAGCGAATTCCGGCCGATCGGGTCTGTCGCCATCTCGGCCAGCGTGACCGGCCGCGGCACGGTCGGCACCATCATGGCATCGATGCCCTTCAGAGCGGCCCGGGCGCAGAGAGCAAGCCCGGCCAGCCGGTATTGCGCCGCGAAGGCCTCGGCCGCATCCGGCAGCGGCCGCCCCGTGATGACCTGCCGGATCACCGGCAGGATCGCCTCGGGTTCGGCCATCAGCAGGTCGCGGATGGCGAGATAGCGCTCCGCCACCCAGGGCCCGTCATAGAGCAGCCGGGCGGTCTCGTAGAATGGCGTCATGTCGATGGGGACGATGATCGCGCCCAGCGCTCGCGCCCGTTCGACCGCAAGGGCAAAGCTCGCCGCCGCCGCCGGAGCGCCGTCGAAATCGAGATCGGCTGGGCGCGGGATGGCGAGCCGCGGATGCGGCGCCAGTGCGCCCGGCCGCCCGAACGGTATGGAACGGGAGAACGGGTCGGTCGCATCGGGGCCGGCGATCACCTCCAGGACGGCCGATGCGTCATCGACGGTCAGCGCGAACACCGAAACGCAGTCGAGCGTGCGGCAGRCCGGAACGACGCCCGCCGTCGAGACCAGGCCGAGGCTCGGCTTGAGGCCGACGAGGTTCTGCAGGCCGGCGGGCACCCGGCCCGACCCCGCGGTGTCGGTGCCGAGCGCGACAGGAACGATGCCGGCCGCAACCGCGCAGGCGGAGCCGGAGCTCGAGCCTCCCGGCACGAGATCGGGGCGCAAGGCGTTGCGCGGCACGCCATAGGGCGAACGCGTGCCGTTCAGGCCGGTGGCGAACTGGTCGAGATTGGTCTTGCCGATGATGATCGCGCCCTCTTCCCGCAACCGCGCAACCACGCCGGCATCCGCGACGGGGAGATAGGAGAAAGCCGGACATGCCGCGCTGGTGGCGAGCCCGGCGACATCGATATTGTCCTTGACCGCGATGGGCACGCCCCAGAGCCTGCGACCCCGTGGGCCCTCGGCCTGCAGGCGCGCCGCCTCGGCCAGCGCTTCCGTTTCGAGCCGCAGGCTGATGAAGATCGCTTCGTCGTCATGGTCGCGATAGCGCGCATAGGCTGCCGCAATCGTCTCCGGGATCGTGCGCCGGCCGGCAAGATGATCAGCGAGAAGCATGGTCATTGTGCTCACGAGATAGCCCCTCTTCTTTCCAGCCTATGAAATGAGCAATTGCTTGCGAGATGCATGCGAAGATTATGCATGCCGCCACCTGCATCGGCCGCGCTGCGCAGCCGGACCCGTGCGATCCGCCGATCGCGCCCCTCTGACGCTCAAATTGATCAAGCGATTTCAAATCCTTAGCTGGAACCGCCCGCAACTCCGGGGCCGCAACCCGCGCTCAGGCACAGCCCTTGCAAAGCTTGTTCCGTTCGCCAGCGACGGGAGCGCCTTTCGTGAGCCGGTCCGAGATTGCAGCCCAGCCCTTCCCGATCAGCGTCGATTTCGCGCGAACCGCGCTCGTGATCATCGACATGCAGCGGGATTTCCTGGAGCCGGGCGGCTTTGGCGCCGCGCTCGGCAATGATGTCGCCCTGCTCGGCGCGGCGCTCCTGCCCTGCAAGGCCATGCTCGCAGGAGCCCGCGCCGCCGGCATGCTGGTAATCCACACGCGCGAGGGCCACCGGCCCGATCTCTCGGACGCGCCGCCGGCCAAGGTGCTGCGCGGCGATCCGGCCACACGCATCGGCGCGGCGGGGCCGATGGGGCGTATCCTCGTCCGCGGCGAGGCCGGCCATGACATCGTGCCGGCGCTGGCGCCGCTGCCCGGCGAACCGGTGATCGACAAGCCCGGCAAGGGCGCCTTCTACCAGACCGATCTCGACCTGATGCTGCGCAATCGCGGCATCGAGACGCTGCTCGTCAGTGGCGTGACGACCGAGGTCTGCGTCCACACCACCGTGCGCGAGGCGAATGACCGGGGCTATCGCTGTCTCGTCCTCGGCGACGCCTGCGCCTCGTACTTTCCGGAATTCCACAGAGTGGGCCTGGCGATGATCGCAGCCCAGGGCGGCATTTTCGGCTGGGTCTCGTCCACGGATGCGGTGCTGGCCGCCCTCRCAGCCAAGGACCGGGCTGCCTAGAGCAAGCTGCGGAAAAGCGGCAACGGTTTTTCGCGTTAAGAATGCCCTAAACTATTAGATTTGTTCACGTTTTCCGCGTTTTGACGATTTCTTCCAAACGCAGCGTGATCCAAGCGCGGAGGTGAAGACCATGACGAGCGCGACAAGCAGGCCACAATTGTGGACGCCGGGCGACTGGAACGCCCTGTTCGGTTTCGGTACCAATATCCTAGTCAATCTGCTGGTGCTGACCGGGCTTCTGCAATTCGTGCTGAAGATGCCTGCTGAGATCGTCTTCGGCCGCATCCTGCCCGCGCTTGGTCTGATGATGCTGCTCTCGACCGGTTATTACGCCTGGCTCGCCTACCGGCTCGCCAGGGAAACCGGCCGCGACGATGTCTGCGCCCTGCCCTCGGGCATCAGCGTGCCGCATATGTTCGTCGTCACCTTCGTGATCATGCTGCCGATCGCGAGCATGACCGGCGATCCGATCAAGGGCTGGGAGGCCGGGCTCGTCTGGGTGTTCTTCCAGAGCTTCATCCTGATGGCCGGCGGCTTCATCGCGCCCTATATCCGCAAGGTCACGCCGCGCGCGGCGCTGCTCGGCACGCTGGCCGGCGTCTCGA
>NZ_JBFTRC010000212.1:0-9343 GCF_056399325.1 Allobosea sp. 01N443 | reverse complement strand
GCCAACGTCGGCTCGGATTTACGGCCCGCTTTTTCGGCTTGGAGCGAAAAGCAAACTACGTGAATCCCGTGAGCGTTTACGGAGTCGCCTTCGAATGTCCTCTCAGCGCGCGCTCCGAACCCATGCAGTGGCTCAGGCGCAGGTCGGCACTCCACACCCTTGTGGAACGGCCAGGCATCGGCTTGCCGAGCCGTGCCCCGGTTGACGTCGATTGCGGCTGGGCGCAGCTTTGGAGGGCGTGGGCGACGCGCACGGCTGTAGCTGGCCTTCGCCCATCGGGGAGTGCCGCGCATGGAGGATTGCGAGGCCCATCGCCATGACCTTCGCCTGAAGGCCGGGATGCTGCGCCTTGCGGCCATCTTTCTGGTCTTCAGCGTGATGCTGCTCGCCGGTGGGCCGATCAAGGCGCTTGCGCAATCAGCGCCCCCGACGGAGGCCAGGACGATCGGCATCCTGCTCGTCCGGGAGATCCAGGAGCGCCCTCTCCCGCTGTCGCTGCTCGACATTCCGCCGCCCGACGACGGTATCGCCGGCGCGCGGCTCGCCATTGCAGACAACACCAATACGGGGCGTTTTCTCGGCCAGGAGTTTCGCCTGGACATCATCGAGAGCGCCAAGGCCGATGAACTGCTCGTCGAAGCCGAAAGCCGCGTCGCCGCGGGGCAACATTTTCTGGTGCTCGACGTGCGCGCCCAGACCGTTCTCAGGCTCGCCGACGCGCTGAAGGGAAAGGATGTGCTGCTGTTCAACGCCGGCGCGCCGGACGAAAACCTGCGCGAGGAGGATTGCCGCGCCAATGTCCTGCATACCGCCCCGTCACGCGCGATGCTCGCCGATGCGCTGGCGCAGTATCTCGTCTGGAAACAGTGGCGGCGCTGGTTCCTGGTTCTCGGAACGCGGCCAGAGGACGAGGCCTTCGCCGGGGCGGTGCGACGCGCGGCAAAGCGCTTCGGCGGCCGCATTGTCGAGGAGCGGGTTTTCTCCGACGAAGGCGGCTCGCGGCGCGCCGATGGCGGTCACGAACAGATTCAGCTGCAGATCCCGGTCTTCACGCAGAATGCGGCGGCCCATGACGTCGTGGTCGTGGCCGACGAGGCCGGGCTGTTCGGCGAGTACTTCCCATTTCGGACCTGGGAGGCGCGACCGGTGGTGGGGACACAGGGGCTGACGGCGACAAGCTGGCATCCCGCGCTCGAACAATGGGGAGCGACCCARTTCCAGAACCGCTTCAGGCGATCGGCGAACCGGACGATGCGCCCGCTCGACTATGATGCCTGGCTCGCGATCCGCAGCATCGGCGAGGCGGCAGCGCGCCGTCGCTCGACCGCGTTTGCCGAGATCGCGGCCTATCTGCGCTCCGCAGAGTTCGACGTGGCAGGCTTCAAGGGCCAGAAACTGACATTCAGGGACTGGAACGGCCAGTTGCGCGAACCGATCCTGATCGCGACGCCGAAGCTCCCGGTCTCGGTTTCGCCGCAGCCGGGCTTTCTGCACCAGTTCTCGACGCTGGATACGCTCGGGCTCGACCGGCCGGAAACGAAATGCAGATTGTAGGAGAGTAAGTCAGAGCCTGAAGCCAATCGCGTCCTGGTTTTTCGACATCATCATCGGAAACGGAACACCATGCGGCTCACATCATTTCTTTCGGCGGGCGCGCTTTTACTGCTCGGATCCACAGCCAACGCCTACACGGTGTTCGTCTCCAATGAAAAGGACAACACCGTCAGCGTCATCGACAGCACGACGCTGGAAGTGACCAAGACCATCAAGGTCGGTCAACGTCCGCGCGGGGTCGTGCTGGCCCGGAACGGCGAGTGGCTGCTGATCTGCGCGAGCGACGACAATGTCGTGCAGGTCTTCGACACCAAGACCCTGGAATTCGTCAAGAATCTGCCCTCGGGTCCTGACCCGGAGCTCTTCACCCTGCATCCGAAAGGCAACCCGCTCTATATCGCCAACGAGGACGACAATATCGTCACCGTCGTCGATATCGAGAAGGGCTCGGTCCTGTCGGAAATCCCCGTCGGTGTCGAGCCCGAGGGCATGGGCATCAGCCCTGACGGGACCATTCTCGTCAACACCTCCGAAACGACGAACATGGCGCATTTCATCGACACGGGAAGCAATAAGACGACCGACCATGTCCTGGTCGACGCCCGCCCGCGCTATGCGCAGTTCACGCCGGACGGATCGCAGGTCTGGGTCAGCTCCGAGATCGGCGGCACGGTCAGCGTCATCGACGTCAAGACGCGCAAGCCCGTCGGCAAGGTGTCGTTCCAGATCAATGGCGTCAACGCCGACGCCATCCAGCCCGTCGGCATCCGGATCACCAGGGATGGCAAAACAGCCTTCGTCGCGCTCGGGCCGGCCAACCGCGTCGCCGTCGTCGATACCGCAACCCTGAAAGTGGAGCGCTATCTCCTGGTCGGGCAGCGCGTCTGGCAGCTCGCCTTCACGCCCGACGAGAAGCTGCTCTTCACGACGAACGGCACATCGAACGACGTCTCGATCATCGATGTCGAGAAACTGCGTGTCACCAAGTCAGTGAAGGTAGGACGCTACCCCTGGGGTGTCGCCATCGCCCCATTTTGATCAGCGCGCGCCTCGGCACGCAGAAGGCCAAGAGTCGTTCGGAGGAGAGCATGAAGGCTTGCATCGTTGCTCCATCTTTGGCTAACGCGGCGCGGATCATCGTCACGTGAACGCAGCATTCGACGATCGGCGGGTCGGCATGGCGCTCTCGGTCGCCGGGGTCAGCCATGCCTTCGGCGAGCGGCGTGCCCTCGTCGATGTGTCGCTGGAGGTTCCGGCCGGTTCGTTCACCGTTCTGCTCGGCCTCAACGGCGCGGGTAAATCGACGCTGTTTGCGCTGATCACGCGGCTCTATGACAATGTCAGCGGCGAGATCCGGGTCTTCGGCAATGATGTGCGTCGCGCCCCGTCGGCAGCGCTGCGGCAGATCGGCGTGGTGTTCCAGAGCCGCTCGCTCGATGCCGACCTGAGCCTGCTGCAAAACCTCGCCTATCATGCGGCGCTGCATGGTTTCGGTCTCGCCGCGGCGCGGGCGCGCGCCATGGAACTGCTCGACATCATCGGGCTCTCCGACAAGGCACGCGACAAGGTGCGTGCGCTGTCGGGCGGCCAGGCGCGCAGGGTCGAGATCGCGCGTGCCCTGCTGCACGAGCCGCGTTGCCTTCTGCTCGATGAAGCCACCGTCGGCCTCGATATCGGAGCGCGCGAGGGCATCATCGCCCTGGTGCGCGATCTCGTCGCCAGCCAGGGGCTCGGCGTCCTGTGGGCGACTCATCTGATCGACGAGGTCGCGCCGAGCGATCGCATCGTCATCCTGCACAAGGGCCGGGTTCTGTTTGCCGGCGATCACGACAACCTGCTCGCCATGACGGGCACGGCAACGATACGCGAGGCATTCACGACGATGACGGGCTCTGCGGCTGCCAATCCTGCCGGCACGGTGGCGGCATGAAGACCATCCCGCTGGATCATGCGCCACCGACACTGGCGGACGCGCCGGAGCGCTCGGGCTTCTCTGGTTATCTCGCCTGCTTCAACGGCATCGTCTGGCGCGAGATGCTGCGCTTCATCCATCAGCGCGAACGCTTCCTCTCCGCGTTGGTGCGGCCGCTCGTCTGGCTCTTCATCTTCGCCGCCGGCTTTCGCCAGGTTCTCGGCGTCTCGATCATCCCGCCCTATGAAACCTATGTCCTCTACGAGGTCTTCGTGACGCCGGGCCTGATCGGCATGATCCTGCTCTTCAATGCCATGCAGTCCTCGCTCTCGATGGTCTATGACCGCGAAACCGGCACGATGCGAACCTTGCTCGTCAGCCCGTTTCCGCGCTGGTTCCTGCTGACATCGAAGCTGATCGGCGGCGGCGCGGTGGCGCTGCTGCAGGTCTATGTCTTTCTGCTGATCGCCTATTTCTGGGAAATCGAGCCGCCCTTGCTCGGCTACCTCACGGTGCTGCCGGCCTTGTTCCTGGCGAGCCTGATGCTGGGCGCGCTCGCCCTGTTCATGTCGTCGATCATCAAGCAGTTGGAGAACTTCGCCGGGGTCATGAACTTCGTGATCTTCCCGATGTTCTTTGCCTCGTCCGCGCTCTATCCGCTGTGGCGCATCCGGGAATCGAGCCCGCTGCTCTATGAGATCTGCCGCTTCAATCCCTTCACCCATGCGGTCGAACTGATCCGCTTCGCCCTCTACGCGCAGATTGATCCTGTCTCGCTTGCGGCGGTGCTGGGTTTTACCGCCGTCTTTCTCGCTGCCGCCATTTACGCCTATAATCCATCGAAGGGTTTGCTGGGTCGGCGTGGTGCTCCCGGAGGCACGGCATGACGTTCCCGAGAGGTCTTGTCCCGAGCCAACGCCTGATCCGCACGAGGCTCAGGATCGCCTGCGGCGCGGCCCTGTTCGCGGGCATGTTCGCAGCCTTGCCGGCGCGCCCGGACGAACCGGAATGGCCCTGCGTGCAGCGCAGGGTCGCGACGCTCACTGCGGCGCAGATGTGGGATGGCCCCGATGTCGAGGCGCTCACCGGCTGGCAGGACGACGCGGAGATGGAGCGCCTGATCAAGGCACTCGTCAGCCGCGCCAACCCGATGGAGCAAGCAAGCGAGAGCCTGGCGCAATGGGCCAAGGCCCAGCCGGACTCAAGCCGGGACGAGAAGCTGAAAATGCTGTTCGCCGGCGTGTTGAAGACCATCAATGACGACCGCGCCATCGTGCTCGCAGGGATCGGCCGGTTTCAGCATCGGCAAAGGCAGCTCGCCGAGCGGATCCAGGAGCAGGGAGCGGCGCTGGGTGCGCTGCGCGCCAAGGCGGCGCTGGACGAGAAGGCCAAGGCGGAGCTCACCGTGGCGGAGGACAGGTACAAGTGGGATACGCGGTTCTTCGCCGAGAGGCAGGAATCTCTGCCCCTCGCCTGCGAGATACCCGTGCAGATCGAGCAGCGCGCCTTCGATCTCGCCCGCGAAATCCGGGCGCTGATGAAGGATTGACGCCGCCTCGCCGCGGCCACGGCACTTCGGTGCCGGGCGCTTCGGTCCGGCGCGGGTCTCATAGCCCCGGCGCAATCTCGACGAGCGGAAGCAGCGCCTCGCCCCAGCCATCGCTGCCGTCGGGAAACCAGATGACATTGCTGTACCCCCAAGAGACGGCGCGCTTGGCTGCGTTCCAGGACATCCAGCAATCCTTCAGGCAGAAGAAGACCAGCGTTTTCGCCTTGTCGCCGCCGGTGAGCGTCGCGAGCTGCGCCTGGAAGGCCTGCAGCAACGGTTCGGGGATGACGCCATAGCCGGTATTGGCCAGCCAGACCGCGCCCGGAATGCTGCGATGCGGCGCCTCGCGCCAGACCATGTTCGCCGGCAGGTTGTCGGGTTTCACGGGGCGTGGCAGGACATCGATGAAGACGGCTGATTTCCCGCGCCACAGCAGCTCTGCTGCCCGTGTGTCGATGACGCGGGCGCCCTGGAGCATCGCTGGAACCGGCGCGCGATAATTCTCGGTACGATAGCCTGCGGGTTCGTCCGGGACGGCCCACGCCAGGCCGCCGGCCGCTGACCCCGCCGCCAGCCAGAGTGCCAACAGGGCAGTGCCGCGCCACATGGTCAGCGCCGCGGCGCTGTGATCGGCACCGTGTCCTCGTCCAGCAGCGGCACGCCGAAATCCAGCAGGATCGCATCGATATCGCCCTGCCTCCTGGCGATGATCTCGTTCAACTTGCGTTTCCAGTCATCCTCCTGATGACGCACGCCGAAGGTGATCCGATAGGCCATGCGCGGCCCCATCGTTTCCCTCAGCAGCGGCGTCACGGTCAGCTTTTCGCCGCCGCGGCTGGCGAAATAGCCGCCGATCGGCCCCCACAGGATTCCGGCATCGATCTCTCCGGAACGGATATCGGCGATCATGCGCTCCGCGGGAGAGTCGAAGCGCCGGTCGACCGTCAGCGGATAGGGCCTTGCCTTCTGCATCAGGCCGAGCATCGCCATGATGTTCCCGGGCGGTGTGCCGGCGACGATGCCGATGCGCTTGTCCTTCAACCGCTCGTCGGCAAGCGTAACGACGCCGTCGAGCCTCTGCCCCGGCCGATGAACCAGGACATAGCTCGAGCGGTAATAATGGTTGCTGTTGAGGACGAGATCGTCGCCCTGCGCGTAACCGATGATCAGGTCGCAGCGCTTTGCGAACAGCGTCTGGCGCACAAATCCCGTCGCCTGCGGAAACCAAGTGTATTCGAGCGGAAGCTTCAAATCATCCGCGACGAGTTCGGCGATCTTGTTCTCAAAGCCCTGCCCCGCCTCGTTCGAGAAGGGCAAATTGGCCGGGTCGCTGCAGACGCGGAGGACTTCGTGATTGACCRGATCGGCACGGCCGGTCTCGGCGGCGTGGCTGGCGCCCCCCGCGGCGAAGAGGAGGATCGCGCAGCAGATCAGCCAGCGAAAGACATCAGCGGGCCGCCATGCCCGCACTGGTGGCCGGGTGGTGGCAGGGCCGGACACGCAGCTGCTGCGCAGCCGTCCGGGCCTCGCTCTAGGAGCCCATGCAGGTCTTTTCATTTTGGACGGCCGTCTCCGGCTTTTCGACGGCGCGTTCCGGACGCGTGCCCCGCGGCAGCACACCATCGGCGCGCGCCTTGAGATAAACGTAGATGTCGTCGAGATAGCACATGACATTGGCGTTATCGCCGAGCGCCGGCATGACGCTCGTCTTGTCGGGGCGCGTGATCGTGCGCCCGCCAGCCACCACTTCCGTGAAGTCAGTATATTTCATGGTTTTCAGGGACCCGACCAGGGCCGGGGCATAGCTCGACCCTTCCCCCTCCGGCCCGTGACAGACATGGCATTCCGAATGGTACCGCCGGAAGCCGGAGTAGGTATACCAGTCGACCTTGCCGTCAGCCGTGATGTTGTAGGTCGGCGTGCCGTCCTCCAGCGTCCATTTTCCATCCTGTTCGGTCTTTGCCGGCTTGTCCTGCGACGACCCGCCGGTCGCCGGCAACAACACGGCCAAAAGAGCGAAACCTGCAAGTGCGAAGCCGATGCCGAAATGTTTCACTTTCAGCCTCTCCGGTAGCCGCTGCATCGTCGATTGTCGGCCGTGACAGCCGGGGCGGGCATCAAAAAGGCCGGCGCAACCTGTTCAGCCGCGCCGGCCATCCGTCACGCGCCGATCATGGCAGCGTGAAGACCGTTAACACACCACCGAGCGCGGTGTAGTCGCGCAGCGCGGCATAGCCGCCGACTGCGCCGAGACCGTCGGTCGGATTGGTCAAACCGGCAGCGAGACCGATCCCGGCCCAGCCACCGATGCCGGACAAGACCGCGACCTGCTGCTTGCCCTTGTGGGTATAGGTCATGACGTTGCCGATGATGCCCGACGGCGTCTTGAACTTGAACAGTTCCTTGCCGTCCTTCTCGTCAACCGCCTTCAGGTAACCTTCCAGCGTGCCGTAGAAGACCACCCCGCCTGCGGTCGCGAGCGCACCCGACCAGACCGAGAACTGCTCCGGAACCGACCAGACGATCTTGCCCTGGCCTGCATCCCAGGCGACGAAATTGCCCATGCCGCCATGGCTGCCGGGTGCCGGATACATCGAGAGGGTTGCGCCGACATAGGGTTGGCCGGCCGTATAGGACACGCGGAACGGCTCGTAATCCATGCAGACATGGTTCGTCGGCACGTAGAACAGACCCGTC
The DNA here is from genome assembly GCF_056399325.1 of Allobosea sp. 01N443. Classification (NCBI taxonomy): domain Bacteria; kingdom Pseudomonadati; phylum Pseudomonadota; class Alphaproteobacteria; order Hyphomicrobiales; family Alloboseaceae; genus Allobosea; species Allobosea sp. 01N443. The sequence continues at coordinate 1,631 of NZ_JBFTRC010000212.1, read as the reverse complement.
CGCGGCGAATAGGCGGCCGGTTGCTGGTCCTTGGAGCCCAGCGCCGCCGGGCAGACGCCCTTCGTGTTCTTGTCCTGGCCGGTCTGGAATGTCGACATGGCCGACACGACCTGCGGACGGCCATATTGCGGGCTGTTCTTGTCCATCACGACCCCGGTCGTCCAGTTGACCTTCGGGTCGAATTTCTGGGCGACGAGCAATTCACCGGTGACACGATCGAGCGTGTAGCCAAGCCCGTTGCGGTCGAAATGAACGAGCGCCTTACGGGGCTGGCCGCCAACCGGGATATCGGCGAGGATCATCTCGTTGACGCCGTCATAGTCCCACTCATCGAATGGCGTCATCTGGTAGGCCCATTTCGCGACGCCGGTGTCGGCATCACGGGCAAAGATCGACATGGTCCATTTCTGGTCGATCGGCTTGCCGTCGGCGCCGGCGCGCTGCACCGGGTTCCAGGTCGAGGGATTGGCGGTGCCGTAGAAGAACAGGTTGGTTTCCGGATCATAGGAATACCAGCCCCAGCTCGAGCCGCCGCCGATCTTCCACTGATCGCCCGTCCAGGTCTTCAGCGAGGAATCCTTGCCGACCGGCTTGCCGAGCGACGTGGTTTTCTCAGGATCGATCATCATCTCGCTGTCGGGGCCGGTCGAATAGGCCCGCCAGAGCTGCTTGCCTGTCTTCATGTCGTAGGCGGTGACATGTCCCCGCACGCCGAATTCCGCTCCGGAAATGCCGACGATGACCTTGTCCTTCACCGGCAGGACAGTGGCCGTATTGGTCTCGCCCTTCTTCGGATCGCCGTTGACGACCTTCCAGATTTCCTTGCCGGTCTTGGCATCGAGCGCCACCACCGTGGTGTCGGCCTGATGCAGGAAGATCATGCCGTCCGCATAGGCGACACCGCGATAGACCGTATCGCAGCACATCACCGGAATGACCGACGGGTCCTGCTTGGGCTCGTATTTCCAGAGGATCTTGYCGTCCTGATCCAGATCGAGYGCATAGACGATGTTTGGAAACGGCGTGTGGACATACATCGTGCTGCCGATGACCAGGGGCGCGCCTTCATGGCCGCGCAGCACGCCGGTCGAGAAGGTCCACGCCACCTTCAGATTCTTGACGTTGTCTCGATTGATCTGGTCGAGCTTGGAATAACGCGTATTCGCGTAGTCGCCAGTCTGGATGGCCCATTGGTTTGGATCAGATGTCTGCTTGATCACATCAGAATTAGCCAGCGCGAGCGCTGGAAAGGCCACGGTCGTCAACAAAGCTGTCGATTGTATAAGCTTGCGCATGACGTTCCTCCTGGCGTTTTTTGTCTGCTGCGATAGCGCTCCATAGCGTGGTCACGGCTGAACACCCGAAGCGTCCAGGCGTTTCGGCATGCGTTCAGGCTACGACTGCATCAACGCCAACCGGGCGTCAGTCATAGAAGCCGATTTCTACCGGTGCATGTGTAAGCCCTTTTTCGATGACGGACAAGATCGCAGCAAGATTCCATCCCCTCCAATCCTACAAAATTACGCCCAAACACGATCTGGACACGCGCCAACACGTCACGATTACTGACCTACGCAAATGCAATCGCAATGAATGCTGCATCGCACAATTCAGGGAGGAGACAGATCAAC
>NZ_JBFTRC010000211.1:0-9357 GCF_056399325.1 Allobosea sp. 01N443 | reverse complement strand
GCCAGCGTCCTGCGGACGGCATACTGGATCACGCCCCGGGCGAGGCTGCTCTCCTGCCGCGCGAGATAGGCTGGCAGGAGGCGCATCAGCGAAATATTGAAACCCAGCGTGGAGCTGTAGGCGACCACGCTCGCGCAGGCGAAGGCGAAGGCATAGATGCCGTAGCTATGGGCGCCGATGACCCTGGCGGCGAGAAATTCGACGAGAAAGGCGAGAAAGGCCCCGATCAGATAGGGCAGCAGCGCACGCATGCTGGGGAGCGGAATGGCCCGCTGGGGAGCGGCGACACTCCCCGCTGCCACGATCGCGCCCCGAATCGGCACAGCGGGATGAGCCGGACCGGGGCGCGTTGCTGCACGGTCGGCTGCCGCTGCCGCGGCGGATGTGCCGATCGGGGCGCGAACCGGGCGCCTCGCCAGGACCTCCTCGACGGCTGCGTCCAGCGCGCTGCCGAGCGTCGCCTCGTCGTGAAAGGTGAGCGAGATCACCGGCGTCTCGTGCTCATGCAAGAGGCCGTCGGCGCGAGCGATGACGGGCGCCGCGGCGTGGCTCATTCCGAAATCCGTTTCGGGCGTCTCCGAGGGGGCATCGATGCAGATGATCAGATCGGCCTTTGGCACCTGTTCGAGGGCTGCTTCCAGGGTAGCCGCGCTCAGGGCCCAACTATGCGTGGCGAGCAGGCAGACGGTTTGAACGAAGCCTTGTTCGAAGATCACGATCTGGTCCGACCGGGCCGCCTCCGACCAGGCATGGCTCAGGCTCGCATTATAGTTGCGCAGGACGCCGAACCAGGCCGCATTGGCCGGCGGCAGCATGGCGAGGATATCGAAGCCGGGCCAGAAACCGAGCCTGCGACTGAGCGGGAGGACCGCTGCCGCGGCCCATTTGCCAATGCCGCGGTAGACATGCCCGGTGGTTTGGCCCGGGGGGTCGCGGGCCGGATCCCCTGTCGCGGGCCAGTGGCCCTGAATGATCTCGGCAGTCTGGCCGCTCTCGCGGAGCCTCTCGCACAATTCGCTGGCAAAGCTTGCTCTGCTGGCACCGGTGGCGCCGAAAAGATCAATGATCATAGGCCGATACCCTTGCATTGAGAGGCAGTGCCACTGCATTGGGGGCCGGGCGCACTCCGGCGTGTTGACACTCTGCTCCCGTGATTGCCGTCGTTCTGCGGCGATGGCGGCTCCACCCTGACGAAGCAGGGAGACCGTGCAGCAGGCGACCCCGCAGGCCTCCCACGATCGGCGTCGGTTGTTCGTCGCGCATCGGATCAACCCTGTCTTCGGCGGCCGGCTGCGGGATTGACCTCAACCGGCTACGCCTGGGGCGCGGCCAGTTCATCCTTCGAATGAACGAAGCCGGCGTCGATTGCGCCATGGCGGCGCCTCGGCGCAGGGGCCGGAACGGGCGGCCGGACAGCCAGGAAATGCCGGGTCATCCTTCGTTCGGAGGATGCCGAGCGCCTGCCCGGCGCGTACCAGAGATAAGCTTGGCTCGCTCGGGCGCAGCTGACTTTTGAAACCGAAGCCCCGAGCGGGAGGAGTCCTCGTTTCTTGTGCGACCTGGACGCCGACCGTGGGCGCCTCGGCTCCAGATCCTCGCATGCGTCTCGATGACCGGATGGTCGCATGAGGCGAGAGCTCGGGCTTAGCGGCAACCGAGCCTCGGTGGGTACRCAGGATGCCGGCTCGGGCGCCCCGCCTGCCCTGTTGTCAGGAGCGTTCCAACAGCTTCCGACGCCTGGAGCGGGTGACAAGCCCCCAAGCATCCGCAGGCGAGAAGCCATCGGCGATTCACCCTGGGAGATTGCGATGCCGGTCGTTCAAATGCGTCCATTCAGCTATGATATCTGTGATCACTCAACGGCGGCCGAGGTCGAGCGCATCAAATCCGCCTATGCGAAATATGCGGAGAGAGATCGCGGAAACCCGGACAGGGAGAGACGCCCCGGGCGCCTGCGCATGGTGCGCGATCGCGATGTCGCCCTGTACAGGTTGCTCGATCGGGAGGCTGCCCCTCCCCTCAAGCAATATCGTGTCCTGGACCTGGGCTGCGGGACGGGGGATCTGGTCCRCCGTCTGCAGCGCTACGGTTTTCCCAACGACCGCCTGTTCGGGATCGACCTGCTTCCGGAAGCCCTCGCGACCGCCAGACGAAAATGCCCGGACGTGTCGTTCACGGAAGCCAATGCGGAGAATGTACCGTTTCCCGACCAGCATTTCGATTTCATCCTGGTCTTCACGATGTTCTCCTCGATTCTGAGCCCCCTCATGGCCAGGAACGTGGCGCGCGAGATCAATCGCGTCCTGACCCCGAACGGGGTGATCATCTGGTATGACATGCGCTATCCCAATCCCTGGAACCGCAATGTCAGGGCCATGACACGGCGCCACATCCAGGACCTGTTTCCCGAGTTCGAGAGTGAACTGGCCTCGAAAACGCTGATTCCCCCCATTGCCTACCGTCTCGGCGCTCTCACCGACCCGCTCTATCCGGCGCTGACATTCTTCCCCGCCTTTCGATCGCACTATTTCGGCATGCTGCAACGGGCGTCTGCCGCCGTGGCCGAACCTGGGGACACCGTGTCCTCGCCATTGCGCCCGACCGAGCTCAAATCGGGACGGAGCGCTTCCGTCTGACGCCGATGAGCTTGTGCATGGGCTCGCGGGGAAACCGCGGGCCTCCTTGCGTTTTCCCGCCTGTCGAAGCTGAAGTTGCGTGGCGCGGGCGCTGCCAGGGCCCGATGGTGGGGCCCGGACAGYGACAGCACTCCGAGTGAAATCCGGGATGTCGCGGGCGACAGCCTCGACGACAGGGCCGGTGATCGCGGCGACCTCCACCCCTGCCGGCAGCTTAGGTCACCCCAGCCAATGCCGATCCCCCGCCCCGGCGCCTGAGCTACAGTATCKGCCCGGGAACCGGGTTGCGGTTTTCGGCAAAGCCGGTGAACTCACAGAGGGTTGGATCATCGGACGGAAAGCGGGATATCCGATCGGATAGACTAATGTGAGAGCGCCGCATAACCACGTGCTGCGGGCTCCTCAGCGACAACGCGCGATGGGCGCATCCTGGCCTGCACCTCGGCGGTGATCCGGTCGATCGACAGATTGCAGCTCGGGGCATCGATGCTGCTGATCCGGATCATGGGGAGCGCGCGTGCGCTGACCATGTCGGAGATCAGGTCGACATGGTCGACGTGGTCCAGGCTGCCTTGCAGGTCGATTTCGAGGTAGCGTTGAAGCGGGCCGATCTTCCGCCAGCGATCCCGAAGGCGCTCCTCCAGGAGGGGGCGTGGCGCCTCAAAGCGGACGAGCAGGTCCGGCTTCGGCACGATGTCGAGCGCGCGTCCGACAGGGTCGCGGTCGGTTATGCCGCTGAGCAGGATGAGCGAGGCCACCGCCTGCACCATGCCCTGATCGAAGATCGTGATCGCATCGGAGGCTTGCGCCGCCGTCCATTCGTGATGGAGCAGGGCCAGGTGCCAATACAGACGAATGAACCAAAGCCGGTCCTTCGGTGGCAGGATCCGGAAGAGCTCCGCGACGCCAGCGGCCGGACCGGCGGACCTGAGCAGCTTGACGCTGGCCAGACATTTGAGAATGCCGCGCCTCAGCGGATGGGCTCGCACACCGATCCGAGGGTTTACGACATAGCCGAGGCCGCGCAGATGGGCGGTCAGGGCGGAAACCATCGTCGTCTTTCCGGCGCCGGAAGGCCCAAACATCTCCAGGATCATCGCGAGCCTCTCCGTCTTGCCTGGGCGCCCGGGAACCGAGCACTGACTTCAGGGCATTTGGCTGCGCCATGGTCCCCGCGCCTGGCCATTCCCGCCCGTGCGTGCATTCCATGGATCGACGGCATTTCGCCTGCCCCTCCCCACCCAGGCCCGACGCAGATCGGCTTCGGCCCCAGACGGAATCCGGCCATTCCCTTGCTGCCTGGCCTCGCCGAAGCGGCGCTTGAGGCAGCCTTGGGAAACTAGGAAGGAGCCTTGCGAACGTCATCCTCCGTTCGAAGGATGAGGCTCAAGCCCCTGCCTCCCGGGCAGGATCGAGGCGGCGCGGTCGCGGGAAAGGATGCGCGAGGGTGCGCTGTCTCCGGCGGACTGGCCGGCCGGCGGCGGCGCCTCGGCTGGGCCGCCTGCCTGGCCGGGAGGACGGCTGCGTGGCCGCCAGGATCATCGGCCGGAGCGGATCCTGTGCCGGGATGGGTGGCAGCGGCGCGATGTCGCCCGCTTCCCTGGCAGGCGGCCTGCGGCGTCAGGCCGCGAGACGCATCTTCTCCAGGCGCGAGAAGACCTGCGCGACATCCGCCGCGGGGGTCGGTGGCCCGAAATAATAGCCCTGCACCTCGGTGCAGCCCACCGCCATGACCGCCTCCAGCTGTTCCCGTGTTTCGACGCCCTCGGCGGTGGTCGTCATGTTCAGGCTCTGCCCGAGATGGGCGATCGAGGTGACGATGGCGCGGCAATCCTCCTGCACATGCATGTCTTTGACGAACGACCGGTCGATCTTGATCTTGTCGAAGGGAAAGCTTCTGAGGTAGCTGAGCGAGGAGAAGCCGGTGCCGAAATCGTCCATGCAGGTGCGGATGCCGAAGCGGCGCAACTGGTGCAGCACGGCGAGCGTGGCATCGCTGTCCTGAAGCAGCACGGATTCGGTTATCTCGAGTTCGAGCCGATGAGCCGGCAGCTGGCTGCCAGCCAGCGCACTGAACACGATCTGGGCGAAGTCGTCGTTGCGGAGCTGGACGGCCGACAGATTGACCGATACCCGGGTGCCGTTCGGCCATTGCGCCGCATCGGCACAGGCGCGCCGCAGCACCCACTCACCTATCGTCACGATAAGCCCGGTCTCCTCGGCGACCGGGATGAATTCTGCTGGGGAGATCGCCCCCCGGACCGGGTGGGTCCAGCGCAGCAGCGCCTCGAAACTGACGATCTCCATCCGCTTCAGATTGACGATGGGCTGGTAGTAGACCTCCAGTTCGTTTTCCTGGAGCGCCCGACGGAGCGCATCTTCCAGCGCGCGCCGCGCGTCGATCTGCTCTTCCATGGGGGCCTCATAGAAACAGTAGGTCCCCCGCCCGGTATTCTTCGCCGCGTACATCGCCATGTCGGCATGGCGCAGCAGCGAATCGCAATCGCTACCATCCTTGATGGCCATCGCGATGCCGACGCAGGTCCCGATCCTGATGTCGCGACCGGCAATGCGGAAAGGCTGCCCCATGCGTTCGACGATGCGGGAGGCGATCCGGCGAAGCTCGTCGAGATCGGGGTACCCGCGACACAGGACAGCGAATTCATCGCCGCCGAAGCGAGAGACGATATCGCTGCCGCGGACCGCCTTCTTCAATCGGACGCTGACGGATTTCAGCAGCGCGTCGCCCAGTTCGTGACCGAGCGTGTCATTGACGGTCTTGAAACGATCGAGGTCGAGATAGAGCACGGCGAAACTGCCGGCCTCGCCGTGATGAAGTTCGAGCGCGCGCTCCAGATGTTCGCGAAACTGGGCGCGGTTCGGCAAATCCGTCAGCGCATCATGATGCGCCATATAGGCAATGCGCTCCTCCGAGCGCCGGCGCTCGGTCACGTCCTCATAGGTCGCAACCCAGCCGCCATCCGGCATCGGCTGCTGCGAGACGGAGCAGACCGTGCCGGCGGCCAGCTCGAACGAGAACGTCGCCGATCGCGGTCCCGACGCAATGGCCTTCTGATGGGCGAGCAGGGCAGCGAAGCGCTCGTCAGCCACGGTCGTAAGACTCGCCCCCGGCTTGGTGCTCGACGCCGGCAGCTCGAACATCTGGCGAAAGCGCTCGTTGCAGACGATCAGGCGGTGTTCGCCGTCGACCAGCAGCAATCCCTGCGACATGTTGTTCAAGGCCGCATCGAAGCGCTGGTTCTGGGTCCGCAATTCGATGTCGCGCAGCACCAGCATCTCGTTCTGATTCTTCAGGCTGTCGTTCTTGCTGGAAATGTCCTCATTAGCGCGTTCGAGTTCGCCCTTCGCGTCCTTCAGCCCGTCGGTCAGCACATGCATCTCGCGATGGGCATGATTGAGCAGCCGGTTGCGAAAATGAAGCAGCAGGACCAGGCCAAGCGACATCAGCACGAGCGTCACGATGATGCCCGAGAAGAACCAGTGCAGGCTCAGAAGCTCACGTTGATCGCCATCGACCTGATCGCCGGAAATGCGGTTGGCCGCCGCTGCAAGGCTCGACATCTTCTGGTCGAGCGGCGCCAGTCGCGCACGGATCCGCGCGGCATTCTCTGGGTTGAGATGGTCGACCCAGGGTTCGATCTCGGCCAGGGCCTGGCGGAATTCATCGACGGTCGCGCGCCTGTCGGCACCTTGATTGACGAACTCCTCGAACTCGCCGGAGCTGAGCAGGCTGAGGCGGTTGAGCAGGATCTGATAGCGCAGCGCCACCTCGTCGGCGTCGACCTTGCTGGACGGAATGCTGAAGCTGGCGACGCGCTCCTGGAAGCGCTGGAGCTCGACGACGGACTGGCTCGCAAGCCAGGTTACATTGTAACGCGCCGTCTGTCGGATCAGATTCTGCTGCTCGACGATAAGACTTGATACATACAATGCAGACAAAACGAGGCCGACAAGAACGGCCCCGAGAAAGGTTTCTATCTTCCGCATCTTCAGCATGAGTTAATCCCGGCAGATTCTCCCACAGATGCTAGACAGTTGCCATTATCTACCCTCTCCCTAGCGGACAATCAACTTTGAAACCTGCCAGGCCGAGCGGCTGTAGAACTTCTGGCTGCGCAACTCAGGGTTGCTGTCATAGGGATAGACGATGAACAGCGGCCCCTTGTCCCGGATCGGCATGTATTCAGCGTTGCGCTTCAGCGCCAGGATGACGTTGTACTTCGCGAAGTCCTCGAGCGGTATTTCTGTCGTATAGTCGTTGAGTGCGATCGCTTGAACGGTGTCGCCCTTGGCGCCGACCGACTTCATCAGTTTATCGAGGGAGATGCCCTCGAACTTCTGCGGTCCGGAGTACCACGGGGTATTGGTTTCGATTGTCATGAGGCCCATCGCCTCGAGCGCGGCGCGATCGAACTGTGCGGAATCCCCGCTATTGGTCACGGAGATCTTTCCGGATATCGTCAGGATGACCTTGTCCGTCGGAGCGGCCAAGGTCTGGGCGCTGACTGTCCCGGCCATGAGCAGACCAATGGACGAGATCGCGCCCAGGGTGATTCCACGTCGCAATGTGTCTATAGACATGAGGGGCTCCCGATCGGTCCAAGCTCGAAATCCTACGAGCCGGCCATTAAAAACCTCTAAAGCGGAACTCGGTTAAATTATTGATATACTTACACAAGAACCCCGCGAATTCCTCTGCGATTTTGACGTACTAACCCGACCCACGTGCGACCCCTACCGCCCACGAAGGCATCTGGATGCAACATGTCACGAGCGAATAGCCTATCGAATTCAGCCCGCCTCGGAAACCACGCGGTCGAGGGCTACCTGGACAAGACCGAGCGGGCGGACATGCGGGCCGCGGCTGCGAAGAAGATCGAAGAGCTGTTCGATATTCTGCAGATCGACCACCAGAACGATCATAACACGCGCGATACACCGGCGCGGGTCGCCAAGATGTTCGTCGAGGAACTCCTGCACGGCCGCTATAACCCGCCGCCGAAGATCACCGAGTTCGACAATGCCACGAGCTATGACCAGCTGATCGTCACCGGCCCGATCGATGTCCGCTCGACCTGCGCCCATCACCTGATGCCGATCTATGGCGTGGCCTTCATCGGCGTCCTGCCGTCACCGGAAGGCAAGATCATCGGCCTGTCGAAATATGATCGCATCATCCAGCATTTCGCAGCCCGCCTCCAGATTCAGGAAGAGCTGGTCAAGCAGATCGAGCAGCATATCGTCGAGACCACCAATCCCCGCGGCCTGGCGGTGAGGATCAGCGCCGTCCACATGTGCAAGACTCATCGCGGCGTTCGGGCCAGTCATGCCAGCCGCATGGTGAACAGCTCATTCTACGGCGAATTCGCCACAAACGATTCATACAAGGCCGAATTCCTGCAGGAATGCACATCCCTGGAACGCCGGTAGGGACCCGAATCAATGGATAGCGTGGTAATGATGCAGGACCACAGGCCTTCGCGAATCGTTCACCGGGACGTCTATCGGTCGACCAAGACCTATGACTTCGTCGAAGGCTTGTCCTGCTGCTTCCGGCAATGGCGCGCAACGCATTCGCATTGCAGCCTGGTTCACGGCTATGCGCTGTCCTTCAAATTCATCTTCGCCACCCACGAGCTCGACGAGCGCAACTGGTGCTTCGATTTCGGCGGGATGAAGGAGATCAAGACCTGGTTGAAGCACATGTTCGACCACACGATGATCGTCGCGGCCGACGACCCGCATCTCGACGCGTTCCAGGGGCTGGCCGACAAGGGCCTTGTCGACCTGCGGATCATGCCCGCAGTCGGCTGCGAGGCGACAGCGCGCTACACGTTCGACCATGTTGCGGCCTGGCTTGCCAATCAGATCGGCGAGCGTGTCTGGCTGGAATCGGTCGAGGTCCGCGAGCATGACGGAAACTCGGCGATCTTCGAGCGTCGGCAGGGCTAACGGCTGACGCTTCAAAACCGGCGCTCCATTCGCAGGCCAGATCGCGGCCCGACCTACCGGCTTTCAGGCCAATCCGGAGGATCGGCTCCGGCGAATTTCCGGGGGAAGCGGGGCAGATCCGTCACTGGAGGCGCAGACGGTTCAGCCCCGACGTCGCATCCTGATCGGCGATGCGGGCTGCCGCCGATCGCAACGGCACATTCAGCGCAGGCCATGTGAGGATTGCCCCCTCCGCGCGACACAAGTCACAGCAGGTCGTGGATGCCGGATCGGGACCGAACCCGGTATGCTGTCGACCGGATGATCGCGGCATGGTCATTCCTTGCCGGATTCAGCGGTCAAAGCGTCCGATTCTGCCTAGACCTCCAGTTGAACCGAGATCATGATGGGCGGTCCCCCGGGTGGGAGCGCAGTTTTTTCGCAGCGATGTACCGGTCTCTTCAAGGCAGCGGGAGTTTGCTATGGCGAAACTCGGTCGCAGCGCCCTCGCCGGCGCGAGCCTTCTCACCCCGGTCTGCCTGCCGGCACTGGCTCAGCAAGTCACTGGCACCCTAGGTTCGCCAAGCGCGACGACGACGCTTAACGGAAAGCAGTTGCCGCCCCCCGATCCGAGATTCGGCGGAGTGATCAACCAGAAGGCTTCCGAATCGAAGGCTTGGTGGGCGCCAAGCATCGTGCCGCCAAAGGGCGCGCCCAACGTGCTGCTCATCATGACCGACGATGTCGGCTTCGGTGCGCCGGGCACCTT
>NZ_JBFTRC010000210.1:0-9546 GCF_056399325.1 Allobosea sp. 01N443 | reverse complement strand
CATCTTGCCGAGGAAGATCGCCGAGGAGAAGGCGAGCGTAAGCAGCCCTGCGACGGGGCCGAAGCCGAACAGCTTCACGAAGAAGATCGCGATGATGACCTCATGGAAGGTCCGCCCGATCACGATGAAGCCGCGCGCCAGAAAATAGAGCGGGCGCGGCGAGAGATTGGCAGCGGCAGCCAGCCCGATCGGGATTGCGAGCAGGGCGCCGACGATCGTCGAGGCGATCGCGATCTGGATGCTCTCCACCATGCCCGAGAGCAGCATCTCCCAGCGCGAAAAATCCGGCGGGAACATGCGCGCGAAGATATCGAGCGCGCGCGGCAGGCCGGCGAGGATGCGGTTGCCGTCGATATTGAGGTCGGACACCGACCAGATCACATAGGCAACGACGGCGGCCCAGAAGATGAATCGGCGCCGGCGGCTGCCGAACAGGCTCGGCGGCCGCCATGTGGTCGGATAGGCGGGGGAGGCGGTGGCGCTCATGAGGCGGAACTAAGCGCCGGCGCGGGTTCGTCGTCGCCCTCACCGGGCAGGATCCAGTCCTCGTCGCCATAGATGACCGAGAGAACCTCGTCCGTCAGTTCGGCCGGCCCGTCGTCGAAGACGACGACGCCGTCGCGCAGGCCGATGATGCGGTCGGAATAGGCCTTTGCCAGCGCGACGTCGTGGATATTGATGATCGCTGGCGTTTGCCGTTCGGAGACCAGTTCGCGCACCAGCCGCATGATCTGGCGGGCGGTTTTCGGGTCCAGGCTGGCCGTTGGCTCGTCGAGCAGCAGCAGATCGGGCCGTTGCATCAGTGCGCGTGCAATGCCGACGCGCTGCCGCTGCCCGCCCGACAGGGCGTCGGCGCGCTGATTGTGGTAGCCGTCGAGCCCGACGCGGTYGAGAAGCGCGAAGGCCGACTGGATATCCTCCGGCGGAAAGCGGTAGCGCAGCGAAGCGAACAGGCCGACATAGCCGAGCCGGCCCGAGAGCACGTTCTGCATCACGGTCAGCCGCTCGACCAGATTGTACTCCTGGAAGATCATGCCGATCCGCCGCCGCGCGGCTCGCAGCCCCTTGCGATCGAGAGCCACAATATCCCCGCCATTGAGCAGGATGCGCCCGGCCGTCGGCTCGACCAGCCTGTTGATACAGCGGATCAGCGTGCTCTTGCCCGCGCCCGATGAGCCGATGATCGCGACGACCTGCGGACGGTCGATSGTGACATCGACGCCAGCCAGGGCGCGTTTGCCCGTCGGGTAGGTTTTTTCGAGCGCCTCGATCCGCAGCAGCGGCGTGCCGGAAGGGGTCGTCATCAATCCGGCTTCAGCTTGGAGAGGCCGTCCTGGGTATAGACGATGCCGGTATCCCGCTGGATCGTCCGGATATCGGCCCAGTCGGCCTTGTAACTCAACGCCTTGAAGCCCTTCTCGTCCTTGAACTCCTTGGCCAACTTGGAGTTCTTGAAGTCGAAGGTCGCGAATGCCTGCTTGATCTTGTCCTGCAGCTCGGGCGCGAGGTCATGCGAAATGCCGAAAGCGGTCCGCGGGAAGGGCGCCGATTCATAGACGATGCGCAGGTCGTCGGGCTTGAACATGCCGCGGGCTCTCATGCGGTCGACCACGCTCGATGCGACGGGAGCGGCGTCATAATCCTTGTTCACGACGCCCATGATCGAGTTGTCGTGCTTGCCGGAGTACAGCACCTCATAGTCCTTGCCCGGCTCGACCCCCTTGTCCTTGAACAAGACGCGCGGCGCGGTGTCGCCGGAATTTGAGGAGGGCGCGACATGGGCGACGCGTTTGCCCTTGAGATCGGCAATGCTCTTGATCGGACTGTCCTTCGGCACGATCAGCTGCAGCGTATAGCCGACGCCGCCGTCATGGCGCTCCATGGCAACGATCGGGACGAAGCCGGCAAGATTGACCGCGAACGGCGTGGGGCCGCTGGCGACGCCCGCGATATGCAGGCGGCCCGAGCGCATGGCCTCGATCTGGGCCGCATAGGATTCTGCCGAGAACCAGCGGATACGCTTGCCCGTGACCTTGCTGAGATGGGCCAGGAAATCGGAGAAGACGTTCTCGTACACGGCCGGGTCCTCGACCGGCGTGTAGGAGAAGACCAGCGTATCCGGGTTCTTCTGCTGCGCCTTGTCGCTCGGCGTATCCGCGAGAAGATCGTTATCCGCATCGCAATAACGCGCATCGAGCGTGCCGCGATTTGCGCAACTCTGTGCATGGGCGGGCGATGCCAGGGCGAGCCCCATGGCTACCGCGCCGAGCGCGGCCAGCGAAATCCGAACCATCCGTTCCCTCCAGATTCTCTGCCGCATCTTCTGGCGGCCTGAGCGGCCGGTGCGGTTGATCTGAAATGATCATAATGCGCGGGAACGATCATGCAATCATGATTTTGCCGGCTATCCTCTCAAATCGTGCATCATGCCACGACGCAGCGAACGCCAGCCGTGTCGAACAGGCGGCGCAGGGGCTTGGGCGGCTCGTTATCGGTCACCAGAGCATGGAAGGCCGAGAGCGGCGCGACGCGGGCAACGCCGGCCTTGCCGAACTTGGAAGCATCCGCGACCGCGATTCCATGGCGGGAATGGGCCAGCGCCACCTGCCGCACCGCGATCTTCTCCAGGTCGAAATCCATCGGCGCGCCGTCATCGTCGAAGCCGCCGAAGCCGATCACCGCATAATCGACCCTGAACATCTTGAGGCTTTCGGTGGTGACGCTGCCGACGAGCGAGCCGTTCGCGCCACGGACGCTGCCGCCCGTCACGAACACGTCGAACTTGCCGTGGGAGCAGAAGATCATCGCGACGGAGACGCTGCAGGTGATGATCCGCAGAGTCATCTTGCTCAAAAGCGCCCGCGCGACGGCTTCGACCGTCGTTCCGACATCGAGATAGACCGATGCGCCGTCGGGAATCATCTCCGCCACCGCTCTGCCGATCCGCTCCTTGCCGGCGGGAGCCGTCGTCAGCTTCTGCGCGTAGCCGGGGCGGAACGTGCCGTCCGTCAGGCCGGCACCGCCGTGGAAGCGGTGCAGGTAATTGGCCTGCTGCAGCTTGATGATGTCGCGCCGGATCGTCTGGCTCGACACTTCGAATTCCCTTGCGAGCCCGTCGATCGTGACGAACCCGAGCTCCTGGACCGCCGCAAGCACGCTGCGCTGGCGGCGCGTCAGGGCAGCGGGTTTCKGGGAGGCTGCGCCGCGCGCTGACATGTCGACCTCTTGCACCTGGACGAAGAGAGCCGGGCGCGGGAGCGCCGCGCGCGGCCTGTTCGCGATTGTGGAAGATATCTTACATTTCTGCCAGCTCTATTGCGGGCGAAGTCACCCTTCTCCGACATAGCGTCGGCGCAGATGCGCCTTGAACACTCCAGCGTCGAGCGGGCGGCCGGTGGCGCGGGTCAGCAACTCGTCCGTCTCGTAGAGCGAGCCCTGGCTGTGGATGTTGGTCCGCAACCAGTCGAGGAGCGGGGAGAAATCGCCGCGCCCGATGGCGGGCAGGATCTCCGGCTGGGTCCGGCAGGCTGCGTCGAAGATCTGCGCGGCCGTCATCGCACCGAGCGTATAGGTCGGGAAATAGCCCCAGCCGCCGCTCGGCCAGTGCACGTCCTGCAAGCAGCCGAGACGGTCGTCCGGCGGCGTGATGCCGAGCAGCTGCCGCATCTGCTCGTTCCAGGCCGAGGGCAGCTCCGAGAGCGGCATGGCGTCCGCAATCAGGGCCTGCTCCAGTCGATAGCGCAGGATGACATGGGCGGGATAGGTGACCTCGTCGGCATCGACGCGAATGAAGCCGGGCTGGACCCGCGTCGCATTGCGCCACAGGGCCCCGGCGTCCCAGGCCGCACCGCTCGCGCCAAAGGCCTCGCGCATCAGCGGTGCCGCGAAGCTCATGAATTCATGGCTCCGGCAGGCCTGCATCTCGATCAGCAGCGACTGGCTCTCGTGCAGGCTCATGCCGCGCGCATGGCTGACCGGCTGGCTCAACCAGGCTTGCGGGCGGCCCTGCTCGTAGAGGGCATGACCGGTCTCGTGCAACACGCCCATCAGGGCCTTGGTGAAGTCGGCCTCGTCATAGCGGGTGGTGATACGCACATCATTGTCGGCACCCCCGCAGAAGGGATGTGTCGAGATGTCGAGCCGGCCACGCTCGAAATCATAGCCGAGCGCCGCCATCATCTTCAGGCCGAGCCGGCGCTGCGCCTCGATCGGAAAGGGCCCTTCCAGACTCGGGGCGGCAGGCCGCCTGGCCTGCGCTGCCAGCGCCTCCTGCGTGAACCCCGGCAGGAAGGCCGCGAGATCGTCGAACAGCCCRTCGATCCGCTGCGCGCGGYCGCCGGGCTCGTAATCATTCAGCAGCGCATCATAGGGCGAGAGCCCGAGCCGCTCGCCCTTGGCCCGCCCGATCTCGCGCTGAAGCTTGAGCACCTCGGCCAGAAAGGGCAGCAGGCCGGCAAAATCCGAATCGGCCCGGGCCTGGCGCCAGCGCATCTCACAGGCCGAAACTGCCTTGCTCGATGCTTCGACCAGATCGCTGGGCAACGCGGTCTCGACCGTCCAGCTGCGCCGGATCTCGCGCAGATTCGCCCGCTCCCAGGCGCCAAGCGTCGTATCGGCCTCGGCTTCTGATAGCCAGTCGCCGATACGCAGCTCGGTCACCATGCCGTGGCGCAGCACATGCAGCAACGCCATGCTCTCGGCCCGCGTATCGGCCGCTCCCTTTGGCATCATCGCGTCATTGTCCCATTGCAGGATGCCAATGGCATTGGACAGGGCGGCGACGCGGCTGAAATGGGCGGAAATCTCGGCATAGGCAGTCATGGCGGAAACTCGCAATCCGGTAGCCGTAGGGCAGGGCGCAAAGTGGTGCGTCATTCCCAGGGCTTGATCAAGCGCACGGGAGCAGGCGGGCGCCTCACAAGCCCATGGATGAACTGCAGGAGATCAGCCTCGCGTCGCAGGGGCGAGGCGTGCTTCCGCGGTCGCGGTCATGAAGGCGTCGAGTGTCCGGGCGCCGGCCTCCGACAGCCTCAACCCGAGCTTGCTCCGGCGCCAGAGCACATCCTCGGCCCGCTCGGCCCATTCCGCACGCATGAGGTAGCGGACTTCGCGCTCATAGAGATCGGCGCCGAAATGCTGGCCAAGGTCAGCGAGCGAGCCTGTGCCATCAAGGATATCGCGGGCCCGGGTGCCGTAGGCACGGGCGAGCCGGGTGACGGTCTCGCGCGGCAGCCACGGATGCGCGGCACTGAGCGAGGCTGCGAGCGTATCGAAGCCGGTGACCGGAAAGTCGCCCCCCGGCAAGGGGCCGCTGACAGTCCAGCCGGGCTGCTTCGCCCAGCCCGCATGCGGCGCCAGGCGCGCGATTGCAGCCTCCGCCAGCCGGCGATAGGTGGTGATCTTCCCGCCAAAGACCGACAATAGCGGCGCCTCCCTCTCGGGTGCGTCGAGCGTCAGGACATAATCGCGCGTTGCTTCCTGAGCCATGGAGGCGCCGTCGTCATAGAGCGGCCGAACGCCGGAATAGGTCCAGACGACGCCCTCACGCGTCACCGGCTGCTTGAAATACTCGCTTGCCGCCGCGCAGAGATAGTCGATCTCCTCGGCCGTGGCCGAAGCGGTCGCGGGATCGCCGTGGTAGTCGCGATCGGTCGTGCCGATCAGCGTGAAGTCGCGCTCATAGGGAATGGCGAAGACGATCCGGCCGTCGGAATTCTGGAAGATATAGCAGCGGTCATGCTCGTAGAGCTTGCGCACCACGATATGGCTGCCCTGGACCATGCGCACGGCGGCCTGCGTGTTCGAGCGGACGATCCCGTTCAGCACCTGCCCGACCCAGGGCCCGGCCGCATTCACCAGGGCCTTGGCGCGGACGCTGTTGCGCACGCCGTCCCGCACGGTCGTGATTCGCCAGGCGTCACCCTCGCGCTCGGCATGGAGCACCTTCGTGCGGGTGTGGATGTCCGCGCCGCGCGCTGCCGCGTCGGCTGCGTTCAGCACGACGAGCCGCGAATCCTCGACCCAGCAATCCGAGTACTCGAAGGCTTTCACCAGCTCCGGCTTCAGCGGCTCGCCCTGCGGGGCGTGCCGGAGGTCGATAGTGCTGGTCGGCGGCAGGAGCTTTCTGCCGCCGATATGGTCATAGAGGAAGAGACCAAGCCGCAGCAGCCAGGCCGGGCGCAGGCCCTTGTGATGCGGCAGCACGAACCGCAGCGGCCGGATGATGTGCGGCGCAAGCTGCCAGAGCACCTCCCGCTCCATCAGCGCCTCGCGCACCAGCCGGAACTCGTAATGCTCGAGATAGCGCAGACCACCATGGATCAGCTTGGTCGAGGCCGAGGAGGTCGCGCTGGCGAGGTCGCTCTGTTCGAACAGGATGACGGAGGCGCCGCGGCCGGATGCGTCGCGCGCGATGCCGCAGCCATTCACACCACCGCCGATGATCGCGAGATCATATGGCTGGGCGGCAATCTCGGGAACGGCGGTCACGGCGTCTCTCCGGCTGGCGGGTGATAGTTTCAGGTTTGATTTCGTTTTGATGATGATTTTTGAATAGGTGAACCTAAAAGCGAAAGCAATGGCTCGGCCAGCACGGCGCGTTCGCCCGAATAGGGGGCGAGTTGCGGCTCAATCCCGGCGGCCGACTTCGACGAGTTGGACGGCCTCACCTTTGCATAGGGTTCGCAACGCGGGCGAGGGCAGTTCGTCGGTGACGAAGACATCGACCTCGGAAAGGTGCCCGATGCGGATCGGGGCCGCCCGCTCCAGTTTCAGCCGGTCGGCAACCAGCATCACCCGCCGTGCATTATCGATGATCGCGCGCGAGATCTTGACCTCACGGAAGTCGAAATCGAGCAGCGCACCGTCCTCGTCGATGGCCGAGGCCCCGATCACGGCATAATMGACCTTGAACTGGCTGATGAACTCGGCCGTGCTCGAGCCGATCAACCCGCCATCCGTGCGCCGGACCGGCCCGCCGGCCAACACTACGTCGATCCTGGGCTGCCGGTACAGCAGCGTCGCGACATTCAGGTTGTTGGTGATGACCATCAGGTCCTCATGTTGCATCAAGGCGCGCGCGACCTCCTCGGTCGTGGTGCCGATATTGATGAAGAGCGAGGCGTTGTTGGGAATCAGCCGGGCGGCCGCTTCGCCGATGGCGCGCTTTTCGGCCTGCGCAATGAAGCGGCGGGCCTCGTAGGCGACGTTCTCGACCCCCGAAGCGATGACGGCGCCGCCATGGATGCGGGTCATCAGCCTGCGGTCACACAGCTCGTTGAGGTCCTTGCGAATCGTCTGGGGGCTCACATCGAAGCGAGCGGCCAGCTCGTCGACGCCGACCTTTCCCTGCAATCGCGCCGTGGCCAGAATCTCGGCMTGCCGAGGGGTGCTGAGCTGATCCATGAGCCTGTCACTGCAAGTGTGATTGCGATTAGCTTTCAGTTTGCAACAAAATCACGCAAAATGTGAATGTCTGATTACGCTGCGCCAGACTCGCCCCGCCGGATCAGCGAGTCTTGAGGGAGCCCCGGAGCTGTCATGCATCAGGACGCCGATGCTGGCGCCGGAGTAGGTGCCATTTCGCGGCCGCTCCAGGCGCTGCTGGCCGCCCCATGATCGCAGCGCAACCGAGCAAGCCTCGGATCCCTATTCAGCCACGTTGGGTGAAGCGCTCGGCGGCGTAGGGGCGCGGATCGGTGAACGGCTCTTCGCCGGTCATCATTTCTCCTAGCAGGCGACCGGTGACGGGCCCGAGCGTAAAGCCGTGATGCGCGTGGCCGAAGGTGAACCAGAGCCCGTCATGCCGTGGCGCCTTGCCGATGATCGGCTTCATGTCGGGCAGGCACGGACGTGCCCCGCGCCAGGGTGCGGGATCCACCGCCTTGCCGAGCGGGAAGATGCGCCGTGCGATCTGCTCCGCCTGCTTCATCTGCCGCGTGTCGGATGGGGCGTCACGGGCCGCGAGTTCGATGCCTGTGGTCAGGCGGATGCCGCGCATCATCGGCGACAGCACGAAACCGGCCTCGGCATCGCAGATCGGGTGGTTCAGCACAGCATTGCCCTGCGCCTCGTAATGCATGTGGTACCCGCGCTTGTAGGCGAGCGGGAAACGGTAGCCGAAACGCCGACAGAGATCGTCCGACCAGGGGCCGAGCGCGATGACGGCCGCTTCGGCGCGATACTGCGCACGCGGTGTCGTAATCGCCCAGGCCGCGCCGTTCTGTTCCAGGCCCTTCGCATCGCCGGTGACGAGCTCGCCGCCACGCGCCGTAAAGAGCTTCGCATAGGCGCGGGTCACGGCGCCGGGATCGCTGACGGTGACCGGATCGCGCCAGTGCAGTGCGCCGGCGATATCGCCCTGCAGGGCCGGCTCCCGGCGATTGAGCGCCTGTCTGTCGAGGACGTCATAGGACAGTTGGAACGGACCAAGCTCGGCCGCGCCTTCGGCTGCACGTTCGAAGCTGCGCGCTGACCGGTAATACTCGATCCAGCCTTCGCGACGCATCAGCGGCTCGACCTCGGCCGGCCCCGCGAAATGCTCATGCTCGCCGATGCAGCGCTCGATCAGCGGCAGCATCTCCCGGGCGGCGCGGTTCAATCGCTCGCTTGCCGAGTGCCACCAGTACCGGGCGAGCCAGGGCAGGATCTGCGCCAGGAAATCCGGCTGATAGCGGACCGCGACCGAGCGGTTCGAGGCATAGGCCAGGATCGTGGAGAGGTCCCGCGGGAAGGCATAGGGAATCACCGAGGAACGCTCGATCAGGCCGGCATTGCCGTGGCTGGTTTCGGCGCCGGGCAAGCCCTTGTCGATCAGCGTCACCGCACGACCACGAGCCTGCAGATGCAGCGCCACGCTGACTCCGACGATGCCCGCGCCCAGCACGATGACGTCGGATTGCTTGATCGTTTGGCCCATCGCTCCTCGGCGGCATCACTCGCGTCGCGCTCGACCCAAAGGCCGGGCGACCCGTTCGAGAAGCCTCATTTTTCAGAGATATGCAAGAAAAGAAAAATCGTTTGACACTATGAAAGAAAAATTTCTTGATTGCGCCATCAACCGGGCAAACCCATGACCCAGACGCTGCGCCAGAGACTGCAGGCTTGCCTTGAAGACGGCTCCAAGGCCGACAAGGCGCTCGCGAGCTACATGCTGGCGCGCCTGAACAGCGTGCCGTTCGAAACAGCTGGGAGCCTGGCCGAAAAGGTCGAGGTCAGCGAGCCGACGGTTGGGCGCTTCTGCCGTTCGCTCGGCTACAAGAGCTTCAAGGATCTCAAGGAACAGCTCAGACAGGATATCGGCGACCGGCCCTGGCTGATCAGCGACCGGTTGCGCGATTTCCAGCAGCGCAGCCTGGCCGGCGAGGATCAGCTCGCCCGCGGCCTGCAGCTCGAGATCTCCGGCCTGGTGGCCATCTACGAGCTGGCCCAGACGGATGAATGGAAGCGGGTCGCCAGGCGGCTTGCCGCGGCTTCGGCCGTCTATGTCACGGGCTTCCAGACGGAGCGGGGCCTCGCCCAGTATCTCGCCAACCAGCTCCAGTACCT
>NZ_JBFTRC010000209.1:0-9694 GCF_056399325.1 Allobosea sp. 01N443 | reverse complement strand
CGATAGAACCAGCCGCCGCCGCATTCGCCTGCGGGAACGATGCCGCCGCCGATCAGGATGCGGTTGCCGGCCGTACGCGCCCGCTCGACATGGGCCTCGATGCGCGCGAGCTGCTGCAGCGAATTGATCGGCCCGATGCCGGCATCGCTGAAGCCATGGCCGAGCTGCATCGCTGAAACGCGTGCGACGAGCCGGTCGAGAACCTCGCCCGCGATCGGCGCCTCCAGGATCAGCCGCGAGCCGGCCGAGCAGATCTGGCCGGCATTCTCGTAGATCGCGCCGAGCACACCCTCGACCGCCGGCCCGATCTCGCAATCGGCCATCAGCGCGACGGGGGATTTGCCGCCGAGTTCGAGCGCCAGCCGCGTGACATGCCCGGCCGCCGCCCGCATCACGCGCTGGCCGGTCGCGACCGAACCGGTGAAGGTGATGTGGTCAATGCCGGGATGGGCGACGAGTGCTGCGCCCGCCTCCGCTCCCGTGCCGGCGACGACATTGAGCACGCCGTCGGGCAGGCCGGCCTCATGCAGCAGTTCCGCCAGCATCAGCGTGGTGAACGGCGTCTGCTCGGCCGGCTTGACGACGAGGGTGCAGCCGGCGGCGAGCGCCGGCGCGATGCCGCGCGTGGCCGTCGAGAGCGGATAGTTCCACGGCACGATCTGCGCGACGACGCCGACCGGTTCCTCGATCGTCACCCCGAGGTAGTCCGGGCCGAGCGGCACGCTGTCGCCATGCAGCTTGTCGGCGGCCCCCGCATAATAGGCGAAGGCACGGATGACGCCGCCGACATCGCCCTCGGATTCGGCGAGCAGCTTGCCGGAATCGAGCGTCTCGACCACGGCGAACCGCGCCGCCCGCTCGCGCAGCAGATGGCTCGCCCGCATCAGGATTTCGCCGCGGGCCGCCGGCGTCATCTGCGACCAGGGGCCAGACAGCGCCGCTCGTGCCGCCGCGACCGCCGCCGCCACATCCTCGGCTGAGCCCGCTGCGACGCTGGCGAAGGGGACGCCGCGGCCGGGGTCGAAACTCTCCATCTCCCGCCCCGAGACGGAGGCAATGAGCCGGCCGCCGATGAAATGCCCGCGCGGCAGACCTGCCAGGGTACCGGTGCGTCGCGCTTCCTCGACCAGCTTCTCCCGGTCGAGGGTCACGCCGACACCTCGGTCACGCGATACTCGGCCCGGTCCAGCCAGCTGGGCTCGATCTCGACGCCCCAACCGGGCTCGGAGGGGATTGCGACCATGCCGTCGCGGGCCTTGGGCGGGTTGCGCAGCAGCCCCTGCTCCCAAGGGTAATAGTCCGGACCCTCGATCGAGAATTCGACATAGGGGCCGGCATTGGCGAGCGCGCCCATGACATGCAGGGTGAACACCGTCACCAGCGACTGGTTGGCGGAATGGGGCGTCACCGGGAGGCCCGCCTCGGCCGCCCAGCGCGCCACCGTCAGCATCCGCCCGACCCCGCCGAGATAGCAGATATCGGGCTGCACCACGTCGACGACACGCCCGTCGATCATCGCCCGCCAGATCGCGAGGTCGCAATCCTGCTCGCCGCCGGTGACGTCGAGATCGAGCGCCTCGCGGACCTCACGCGTCCAGGCATGTTCCCAATAGGGACAGGGCTCCTCGAAATGGACGATGCCATGGTCCTGCAGCATGCGGCCGACCGCGATCGCGCTTGCCGGCGTATAGCCGCTATTGGCATCGACCAGCAGCGTCGCCTCGTCGCCGAGCGCGGCGCGGACCTGCGGCACGATCGCCTCGGTACGGCCGGGCCATTCATCGAGGTCGCGGCCGCATTCGCGCCCGACCCGGAACTTGAAGGCGCGGTAGCCATGGGCGTCGCGCAGCCGGGCCAGGCGCTCGGCTTCAGCCTCGGGAGTGATCTCGCCGCGCTTCATGCTGGAGGCGTAGACCGGGAACGGGCGCGGCGTGCCGCCGAGCAATTCGCAGACGCTCTTCCGCTCCTTGCGACCGCGCAGGTCCCAGAGCGCCGTGTCGAGTCCGGTCAGGGCCCGGCAGAGATAGGAGCCCGGGAACTTGTGCTCGCGCTCGCCGATCGTCGCGACGAGGTCGTCGACCGCAAAGGCGTCCCAGCCGATGGCCCAGCGGGCGACCTGGCGGTGGAAGACCGTCGCGGTGRTKTCGGCATTATAGGGCGAGAACTGCCCCCAGCCCTGGCTGCCATCCTCGCAGGTGGCACGGACGAAGCCGACATCCGGCGTCGTGAAGCTTTCGAGACGGGTGATCTTCATTATTGCCGCCGCCAATCCATCGCCATGGCCCAGCGCGATTGCCAGGCGGCGTGGGCTCAGAAAGGAACTTGAATTGGTCTGAACCCAAGGTCCATTCTGGCGAAAGCAGCAGTCCAATCGCAGAGATCGCGACCGGTGCTGGCTTGGGCAGGATCACTGGAGCGATATGGTCAAACGCGAAGAAGGTGTCCTGCTGCAATCGATCGTGCTGGATCGACAGGGGCAGCATGGGCTCAGCGTCCAGGTCTGCGTGGGCTTGCGCGAACTCATCCTGAGCGGCGCGCTCAAGGTCGGCGAGCGCCTGCCGGCGACGCGCACGCTGGCGCAGGAATTCGGCGTGGCCCGCACCACCATCGTCGAGAGTTTCGACCGGCTCGCCGCCGAGGGGCTGGTCGAGACCCGCGTCGGTGCCGGCACCTATGTCAGCCAGGCGCTGGCGAGCGAGCGGCCGGCCCCAGTGACCGCGGCGGTAGCCGTGCCGACCGCAAAACTCCGGCTGGCGCAGGCGATGGATTCCGCCTCAAAACTGTTCGGCACGCGCCTGCCGCACCAGCCGCGCGCCTTCACTACGGCGATGCCGGCTTTTGACGCCTTCCCGATGGCGCAATGGGCCAAGCTTTCCGGCCGGCACTGGCGCAAGGCCCGCCAGCAGGTTTTGGGCTATCCCGATCCCCATGGCGAGGCGGTGCTGCGCCAGGCGATCGCCGCGCATCTGCGGCTCAACCGCGGCATTGCCTGCGAATGGCAGCAGATCTTCATCGTCGCCGGCGCCCAGCAGGCCTTCCAGCTGCTCGCCGCGACGCTGATCAATCCCGGCGACAAGGTCTGGTTCGAGAATCCGGGCGCGATCGGCGCCCGCAACAGCCTGATCCTGTCGGGTGCCGATATCGTGCCGGTGCCGGTCGACGAGGCCGGCCTGATCGTCGAGGCAGGCCTGCGCCGCGCGCCGGATTTCAAGCTCGCCTTCGTCACACCCTCGCACCAGCAGCCGCTCGGCGCCAAGATGAGCCTGGAACGGCGGCTGGCCCTGCTGGAGGCGGCGCAGGCGAGTTCCGCCTGGATCATCGAGGATGACTGGGACGGCGAGTTCTGCTTCCAGGGCGCGCCGATGGCGACGCTGACCAGCATCGACCTGACCGGTCGCGTGATCTATGTCGGCACCTTCTCGAAGACGCTGTTCCCCTYGCYGCGCCTCGGCTTCCTCGTCGCCCCGCCGCAGCTCGCCGAGCAGATCGGCATCTGCCTCGACGCCTATTCGCCGGGCGTGCCGACGGCGCTGCAGGGCATCGTCGCCGACTTCATCGTCGAGGGCCATTTCGCCACCCATGTCCGGCGCATGCGCAAGCTCTACCAGGAGCGCCACCAGGCGCTGATCGCCGCGGCGGATGCGCATCTGGCGGGCGCTCTCACCGTCGTGCCCACCCATACCGGCATGCACACGATCGGCTTCCTGCGCGAGGGGCTCGATGCCGTTGCGGTGACGCAGACCGCCGCCCGGCGCGGCATCACGGTGGCGCCGATCAGCCGCTTCAGCCTGGAGCCGGTGGAGCGCGACGGGCTCGTGCTCGGCTTCAGCGGCTTCACGCCGGCGCAGATCCAGGCCGGCGTGCTTGGCCTGCGCCAGGCGATCGACGATCTCAATTCGACCTGATCCTGGGCCTGATCGCCGGCCTGATCCCCACCGATTGGACTGGCGCTTCGAACAGAATGGTCCTTAGCGACAAGCCCAATCCAACCTAAGACATCGGCCCGAAACGTGGATCGCGGTTTTCGGGGAAAGCCGATGCAAACACATCGCGAGCCTGATGTTCAGGCAGCGCCGGAAGCGGCAGGGAGTCCATCTTGGAGGAATGGGATGTCATCGTCATCGGCGCGGGCTCGGCCGGTTGCGCGCTGGCCGGGCGCCTCGCATTGGCCGGGCGCGGCCGCATCCTCGTGCTGGAAGCCGGGCCGCGCGACCTGAGCCCCTGGCTGCATCTGCCGATCGGCTACGGCAAAACCTTCTACCACCCGCGCCTGAACTGGATGTACCGGACGGAAAGCCAGCCCGCCCTCGCCGGCCGCCAGATCTACCAGCCGCGCGGCAAGGTCGTCGGGGGGTCGAGCGCGATCAATGCGATGGTCTATATGCGCGGCCAGCGCGAGGATTTCGACGGCTGGGAGGCGATGGGCAATCCCGGCTGGGGCTGGCGCGAGGTGCTCGCCGCCTATCGCCGCATGGAGGACCATGCGCTCGGCGCGTCAGAGTGGCATGGCGCGGGCGGCCCCGTGCATGTCGAGGACATCGCCTCGGTCGTCCACCCGCTGACCCCGATCTTCGTCAAGGCGGCGCAAGAGGCCGGCCTGCCCTTCAACCCCGATCTCAACGGCGAAAGCTGCGAGGGCGCCGGCATCTACCAGATCACGACGCGCGGCGGCCTGCGTGAATCGGCGGCACGCGCCTATCTGCATCCGGCCCGCAAGACCGGGCGCGTCAAGGTCGAGACGGGCGTGCTCGCCTCGCGCATCCTGTTCGAGGGGCGCCGCGCCGTCGGCGTCGAAGGGCAACGCGACGGCGCGCCCGTCAGCTTCCGCACCGCCGGCGAGATCATCGTCGCGGCGGGCGCAATCAATTCGCCCCAGCTCCTGCAGCTCTCCGGCATCGGCGCGCCCGCGCTTCTGGCGCAGCATGGCATCACGCCCTTGCACGCCCTGCCGGCGGTCGGCGCCCATCTCCAGGACCATCTCTGCTACGACCATGTCTACCGGTCCAGGCGGCCCAGCCTGAACGAGGCCTTGCTCTCCTGGCCCGGCCGCATCGGCATGGCGCTGCACTATGCGCTTCACCGCAGCGGCCCGCTCTCGCTCAGCGTCAATCAGGGCGGCGGCTTCTTCAAGACGCGGCCGGGGCTCGAGCGTCCGGACATGCAGCTCTATTTCTCGCCGCTGAGCTATGAGCGCGCCCTGCCCGGCGTGCGCGCCCTGATGAAGCCCGATCCGTTCTCCGGCTTCAGCACCAGCGTCTCGCCCTGCCGGCCGCGCAGCCGCGGGCATGTCGCGATCCGCTCGGCCGATCCCCATGTCGCCCCGGTGATCGAGCCGAACTATCTCTCCGATCCGGAGGATATCCGCGACATCCTGGCCGGTGCACGCTTCCTGCGCCGCCTGGCATCGGCGCCGAGCTTCGCCGCCCTGATCGAGCGCGAGATCCGTCCGGGGCCGGACTGCGCCGATGACGAGGCGCAGATCGACGCCATCCGGCAGCAGGCCTATTCGGTCTTCCACCCCTGCGGCACCTGCCGGATGGGGCCCGATCCTGCGGATTCAGTTGTCGATGCGAGCCTGCGGGTGCATGGCCTCAGCGGCCTGCGCATCGCCGATGCCTCGATCTTCCCGACGATCCCCTCCGGCAACACCAACGCTCCGGCGATGATGGTCGGCGAGCGTGCGGCCGAGATCATGCTGGCAGAGTGACGCGCACTGCGGAGGACCTTCCGTCGCTGGCGTGAGCGGCGTCGCCGTACCGGGCTTGAGATTCAAATGGCGCGCGAGACGGTGGCGACCACATCCCTACGCAGGGATGGTGCGCAGAGGGGCCGCCATCGTATCCCGCTCTTCCGCTGTACCTTCAGCAGCCACTCACTGACGGCGCTCCTCACGCCGATCGGTGCGTCCGGTGCGGCGAACGTCGCGTCGCTCCCCGCGCCCGGTGCGCCTGTCGCCGCGTCGATCCATGCCCGCGGTCTCGGCCTCGGAAGGTGAACTTGTCAGGACTGTGGCAGCCCCTGCGAGGCCCAGTGCAGCCGCCGACCACAAGAAGGAAAGGGCATGTCGACGAGAGATCACGTCCGGATTGAAGACATCGCTCATGGCAAAACTCCTTTGGATCGATGAACCGTCTTTGCTGCCCCCTTGGCCACCCCTGGCCGCCCCAGAACACCATGTTTGACGCCGGGCCAGCCGCAGCCGCAGCCTGAGGCAAGACAACCGTCCGCGTCATTCCTGGCAGGCTGGTTATGGGCTCGGCCGGCCTCGCGCACAAGATTATTCGCACGCGCCCGATGACCCAACCCCATTTCGGCCAATCATCGCCGCTCCGAATACGCATTGCGCGACCGCCGAGATCAAAGACACTCCGGTATCCCCGTCCTGACAACCTTCAAGGCGCACCCATGGATTGATTGACCTCACGTCATCGAGAATTCGCATTCATAATTGGCTAAGTGATCAAATTGTCGCTATCGGGAATATTTGACATCCATCAGTAAATTAGGCCGATTATTCGGGTTCACCGCCGCAATTTGATGTGCAACAGATAGGCTGGCCTATTCCTGACTTCGGAGGACACCATGCGACTAGGACTTGTATCCACCGCCGTCCTTGCAACCTGCCTGGCGACGTCGGCCCTCTCGGCCGATCTTCCCAGCCGCCAAGCGCCGCCTCCCCCGATCGTCTACGCTCCCGTCTTCACCTGGGCCGGATTTTACATCGGCCTCAACGCCGGCATGGGCTGGGCCGACTCGGGTAACATCACCATTACCGGGCCGACAGCTGGCTCTTCCGGAATTCTGGGCGGCAATAGCGGCGACGGCACGTTCGTCGGCGGCGGCCAGATCGGCTATAACTGGCARTCCGGCGCSTGGGTCTACGGTCTCGAGACCGATATCCAGTATGTCGGATCGAACGGCAATATGTCCTGGGGGCAATACACCTGGTGGGCAAATAATGGCGGTGGTGACGGCGGSTATTTCGGCACCGTGCGCGCCCGCATCGGTTACGCCTTCGATCGGACCCTGGTCTACATCACSGGCGGTCTGGCCTATGGCGGCCTGAACAGCAACCCRCTGACCGGCAACACGACRAGCAATGCCGGCTGGACCATCGGYGGCGGCGTCGAATACGCCTTCACCAATAACTGGACGGTCAAGCTCGAAGGTCTCTACGTCGATACCGGCGAGGGCCGACAGACCCGGGTCTTCCAAAACCCCGCGGGCGGCGTGCTCCCGGCCGGAATCTACACCGCCACCACCAGTGGCGGCGGCGGCGGCGGGATCGTTCGCGTCGGCGTGAACTACAAGTTCTGACGCGCGGCGAATGGAACTCCTGCGGTCCTGCTGGAAATAGGCGGGACCGCTGGAGGTCGTTGCAGCGGCATCGTGTAGGACGGTTGCCCGCTGTTTTACCAAACGTTGTTACGGAGCAAGTTCTATCAAACAAAGTAGCAACGATTTTCGAGGGTCAACACATGACGAAGTCGGCTATTGTTATTGTATCGATCGCTTTGCTTGCGGCAGGCGGCTGCGTTGGAGTCGGCAAGGGCAAAGGCAAGGCGCCCCCGCCGGTTGCGACGCCAATCGTCACGAAGGGCTGAATGATTTGCGCGACGGCTCATTGCCGTCGCGCAAACACACCAGTATCGGCACGTTCGAGTCATCCCTGATTATCAGCGTGGGCGATCATTAATCGGCCAGCCCGAGACGACAACGCCCCTCGCTGACGGAGTCGTGACAATGGACACGCCCCGGTAACCTCAACGCATCTTGCGCCACGCAAGGGCGGGTCCATGATGACTTCTGGACTTGGCTTGCTCCGTCGCTGGGAGGCAGGTCGGCAGCGACTTGCCATGCTAGTTCAACGTTGCGTGGGGAGCGTTGTATGCTTGTGAGGAGTAACCGCAGAGCTATCTGGCTACGCATCGGGGTCGTGCTTGCTCTCGCCGCACTTGCCATCCTCCCAATGCTGCTCAAATAACCGCGCGACTAGCAGGCCGCTGGCTCCGGTCGGACGGCGAAGCCGCGCCGCCACTTGTCAACTCTGGGGTCAAGAGTGGATGCTCTCTGAGAGAATAAGGCTGAGGCTGAGGTAAACGAAGGCTGGGTTGGCCCGAAAGCGGGCGCAGTCAGCGTCGGGAATGGGACCGAGCCCGGTAGCCAGAGACTGATCTTCAAATGTCTCAGACGGGTCGAGAGCGGTGATCAGGTGCTCGCTCGAAACCTGACGTTGGCGAGCTTGCCGCAAAGCGGACTTCGCCATGGTCTGAGAAGGGTGGTGAGCGGAAGGTCGCGGGCGTCACGGCGCAGGGTTGGACCGCGCCATTGCAGACATTCGCCTGGAGCCCAGAAGCGGACATCCCACTGGACGCGCCACGCGTCGCGTGGCGKTGTTTTGCACCGGGGCGCTACCGATACACCGGTCCCAATCTATCGGAGCCCCGGATGGCGAGCGCGGCCGGCACTCGCGGCATAGGCGCGCGGTATTTCTATTTTTTCTTTACTCACACATGAATGGCGCTCTCTTATAGGGCGCCTACACTAGCTTTGCGTTACACGGGCGGTAGACGCCCGTCCTCTCGCAACGACCGCCGGTAGGGTTGCGATATGCACGTTGAAATTGAGCGAAAGTTCCTTGTAACGGGCGATCAGTGGCGGAGCGTGGTTAAGAGTGAGCAGCACCTGCGTGATGGACTGTTGGCTCAATTCGGTGGCGGAAAGGTCCGCGTTCGTCTTGGAGCAAACCGAGCATGGTTGACGATCAAAGGCCCCCGGGTTGGCGCCACGCRCTCTGAGTACGAATATGAAATTTCCTGTGCCGATGCCGAGGAGATGCTGAGTACGCTTTGCAATGGGCAGGTTATTGAAAAGACGCGCTTCCTTGTGCCCTATGACGGCCTGACATGGATGGTCGATGTTTACGAGGCTGCTTTGGAAGGTCTCGTGATTGCCGAAATCGAGTTGGAACATGAAGGCCAAGTTGTAGAATTACCGACCTGGGTCGGCCCGGAAGTGACGAATGACCCCAAATACAAGAAGACGCGGTTTCAGAAGCGCCTGAAGAACGGTAGAGAGTTCGGTTATGCCTCAATCTAAGCTCGTGCGCTGTCGCTATCGGCGCAGAAGGATCCTTCTATAAAGCCAAGAGCAGGAGGGTATCATGGCTTCGAATAATGAAGAAATCGGCAGGACCATACTTAAGCTTGCTCATCATTATCGCGATCCGAGTGAATTGCTCTCTGCCATTCGCAAGAAGCATCCCGACGCTAAGAAGAAGGAAATTACCCTTGCTGCGCTGGCGATAATGATTGAGCAGGTCGAGTCTGACGCGGCTGAAGAGAAGAAGTCGACACGCCCAGCGAAAGCCAAGCGAGCTGCCGAGCAGGGGCAGCATTCGCCGCGTTAAGTGGTGACAGTGCCCTCCGACGCGGCCCTCTGGGCTGATTGCCCAGAAGCGGACATCCTAGATGTCCAGAAAAGGCCAACCTCACCCTCGGCTTGCTTGGCCGCGAATGTCTCACATGGGGTCGATTCTGCCCTTTCGATGTCGGTTTGAAAGCTGACTTTGATCGGTCGCCTTCAACTCGGCTTCTTCGCCCTAATCTTCTCAGCTAATCAGTCTGCCGACTTCGGCAGGACGCCCATGATCGCCCGTCCGCGCTCAGTGAGCGCGTAGGTGTTGACGCCCCCC
>NZ_JBFTRC010000208.1:0-9740 GCF_056399325.1 Allobosea sp. 01N443 | reverse complement strand
GAGCTTCAAGCGTTTCACCCGTCGGCGATGCCTTCGAGCAGCCACCGAAAAGCCCTCGGCCAGGCGGACTTGTTGTAGCCGCGCCGCTGCGAACGTTGAGCAGACAGGCATGTTCCGCGATCTAGCTGTGAGCTCTCAATAGGTTGTCCATCCGGTCCCGAGCGAGGAAGCTGAGGTTGCGAAGCTTCAGTCTCCATCGAAGGAGGACCGGATGAACATCCATAAGAATGCCCGTCTGACGCAGCTGGGTCGAGAGCGGATCGTGCGCATGGCGGCGGCAGGCACGGCCTCTCGCGTGATCGCCAGGGCGGCCGGCGTCAGATCAGGACCAGGCCCTACACGCCCAGAACCAACGGCAAGGCCGAACGCTTCATCCAGACGGCGCTACGCGAATGGGCCTATGCCAGACCCTATCCCCACTCAGAGCGCAGAGCCGAAGAGCTGCCGCGCTGGCTCCATCACTACAACTGGCATCGCCCCCACGGCGGAATCCAGGCCAAGACACCCATCAGCAGACACGCTCGCGACGAGGACAACCTGTTGACGCTCCACATCTAGCCAGAGGTTGCGCCATCCTCGCGCAGAGCCGGGCAAAGCCCGCCCCGACATCCGCATCGTCTTCTGCGATATAGAGATGCCCGGATCGATGGATAGCTTGAAGCTGATCCACGCGGTTCGCGAGCGCTGGCCGCCGATAATCCTGATCCCGTCGTCGGGCCGCGGGTCACCGCTTGTCCACGAAGTGCCCGACCATGTCGACCGCTATGGGCGGCGGAAGCGATGGCTGTTCCGGTGAGGAAAGCGCGGTTCGAGCGGGAGACCGAGGCGATCTGCGACGAGCACCTACACCCTCCGGGAGCCGAATAGATCGACGAAACCATCAGTCTCTCTATGCGGTCGTCGCGGCGACGCGAACGAGCAATTGCTTAAGCAGACACAGCAGCCCCGGGGAGAGCCCGGCGCTGCTCGATGCCCGAAAGGGTCGCGTAGACAATAATGCCGGGCAGAACCCAACCCAGAACACGGCAGAGTTTCGGCGCCGGCGATCTTGCCCAGCGGCGGGATTGACGGGACATGAGCCATTCCGCCGGCTCGGAAGGTCGGCTGAGAGTCGAAGCCGACACCTCGTCGGTGCGCTGCGCGAAGGAGTATTTTGCGCAGCACGAAGAGACGCACCGGGACGGCGGGGGCGGTCCGGCGGGAGGAGGGGGCTTGGTGGCTGTCGGGCCATGCGTTCACTTCGCGCCCTCTGAAATGGTAAAATGGCCGATGCCAATCTCGGCTTACCTGCAGGCAGGCCTGTTCGTGGTGGCTGCGGCCACCGCGTTGTTCGCAAGCGCCGGCACGGTCGCCATCCCCGGCTTTTGGACGTATCTGGCAATCCTCGCCATCGTCATGATCGTTTCGTTCGCAGTGCTCGATCCGGACCTGCTGCGCGAACGCATGCGGCCGGGCGGCAACAAGCCGCCGCCCGCGTTGAGAGCCTTCTCGCTCATCCTGTTCCTGCATTGGATCGTTGCCGGGCTCGACCGTGGTCGTTTCCATTGGAGCGACAACGTGCCCGGCTGGCTGCAGGGCATGTGCCTGTTCACGGTCGGCGCCGGCTACGCCCTGGCACTCTGGGCCATGCGCGTGAACCGGTTCTTCTCCTCGGTCATTCGCATCCAGACCGAGCGTGGTCACCACGTCGTCACCACGGGACCCTACGCCTTCCTCCGCCATCCCGGATACAGCGCCGGGATTCTGATCATGGTGGCAAGCGGACCCGCACTGGGATCGTGGCTCGCGGCCGCGCTCATCGTGATCTTCAGCCTGCCATTCCTGCTCTATCGCGCCATTACGGAGGATCGCATTCTCCAGGCCGAGCTTGCAGGCTATTCGGACTACGCCGCGCGGGTCCGATGGCGGCTCGTTCCGGGC
Source organism: Allobosea sp. 01N443 (assembly GCF_056399325.1). NCBI lineage: Bacteria > Pseudomonadati > Pseudomonadota > Alphaproteobacteria > Hyphomicrobiales > Alloboseaceae > Allobosea > Allobosea sp. 01N443. The sequence continues at coordinate 7,820 of NZ_JBFTRC010000208.1, read as the reverse complement.
ATTTGGTGAGCGTGCTCCTCACCCGGCAGCTCAGCACTATCGGAACCGAGATGAGCCACGTCCTCTTCCCAGCCCCGGGCGCAGGCAGGGAAGCTGAAACCGATGATGATGAGCGGCATAGCCATGCACATTGTCCGGTATTTGGATTGCGATGATCGGGAACAGCGGGAACGGTCCGCTAATTGCGAGATGACCGCATTCCCGGCCGCTTTTTAACCTCAGGATCGGCCAACAGGCGTGCGTATTCATCGCTTTCCACCGGCACGAGCGCCACGCGCGCCTCGGCATCATGATGCAGACCGAAACCGTATTGCTTCACCAGTGGCGAGGCGCGCAAACAGGCTTGCGGCTTGTCGAATAGCCGCGCCGCAGCATCCGCTCCTTTGCGCGCTTGCTCGACCGCCCGCAGAAGTTCGTCTGAAGTCAGTTGATAGGGCCGCGCTGCCAGCATCTCGTACTGCATCCCAGCGACTGTGCCTGGCTTTGCCGGAGGCGCGCTCAGCAGGGCCGCGCAATCCGCGGCCACGGTGATCAGCGTGGTGCGGTAGTTGGTGGAATGGCTCATCAAAGCTCTCTGGGCAGGCGCAACGTCTGCGCAGACTGTTTCACAGTCACGCTTTCCCGTCATGGGGCAGATCGGCATAGCGCTGTCGTAGCTGCTTTGGTCCGCCTGTCGCCGTTCAGTCCCCTTTCGGCCATCCGCCCTCGACCTTCGGAACGTCTGCTAATGGGTAGCCTGCCACCACACCAGCCTCTCAGGAGGATGCGCAGAGAGGYGGCTCAGCAACCCGACCCTTACGATCATTCATCTCAGGCACGCATAGCGTTTAGTGATTTTCTGAACGAATAGTCTGGTGGGCCGCAATCGGTGGGGGCATAGGCGGCGACCCGTGCCTGCGCGGAATAGCCCGCGGAGGCAAAGCGGTGGCGCCGCGGATGACTCCGCTGCTCGTTTGGCGCGCTGGCGCCTTCAGGCGCGCGATCGCCGGAACGGCTGCTTCACTTGCGTGATGGAGGAAGAGGCCGAGCGGCGTGATGCGCCTGGCCACGGGATGCAGGAAGGGTCTCGCACCGGGCGTCCGCGGACGCAGCTGGTCAGGCGAGTCTGAGGATCGTGGTCTCGGCCAGAAGATAGGTTTCCCCGGAGGGGAAGCGGACCTCGACCTCCCCGGTTTCGAGCAACTCCCAGACTGCGAAACCGCCGGCCACGAGTTGGCCGATATGGCTCATGACAAGCGCCTTGTCCGGGTCGTCCTTCGCAAGCGCGACGAGCGCGCCAATCGCGTCCTCCGTCCCAGGGAGTCTGCGCCGGCTCGTCCTGGCGTCGAAACCGCCGCTCGAAAACATCGCGAAAACGTCCTCGTATCGGTCCCCGAGCGCGCCAGGCTGCAGCAACCTGACGGCTACAGATCGACCCGTCGAATGATCATCCAGTGGCTCACAAGGCTATCCCGGCATCACGCCGATCATGGCCGGCAACGGAAATCCAGGATCGCGCTACAACGCGCCGCGGAACGTCAGATTGATACGCATGCGCCCGACGGTTCCGTGAACGCCATCCTTCAGCTCGGGAACACCGTGATAGAACAGGCGAGATGGTCCGCCCCACACGGCGACATCGCCGTGCCGAAGCGCATATTTCTTCACCGGGTCGTTTCGCTTCAGGCCGCCGAACTGGAATGTCGCGGGCAAGCCGAGCGAGACCGAGACGATCGGATTGGCGAAATCGCGCTCGTTCCTGTCCTGATGAAGAGAAAGCCGGGCGCCTGGCTCGTAGCGATTGATCAGGCAGGCATCAGGTCGAAAATCAGGATAACCGGCGCGTGCGGCGGCCGTGATCGCGAGCTCGAGGAAGCAATCCGGCATGGGTGGCCACGGGCGCCCGGTCTCGGGATCGTTGCGATCATAGCGATAGCCGGTCCGGTCCGTGACCCATCCAGCCGCCCCGCAATTGGTCATGGCCACGGACATGACGAAGCCCCCGGGCGTGACCATGTGCCGGAAGGGGGCCTGTTCGGTGATATCAGCCAGGGCGCTGAGCAAGTCCGCCTCGAAGGGCAGCGCGGCGCCACGCAGCAGCATCGCGCCGTCGGCCATGATCTCGGTCGATGGTTCCTGCGTATCGAGCGTTTCAAACAAATCGAGCATGACGGGCCTATTTCAACGTGTTTCCGCGCTCGCGCGGCATTCGCCAGAGATACCAGGAGGCGACCGTGCGATGGGGCGCCCAGGCCTTCGAGATCTCGCGCAATGCCCTGGGCTTGGGCTGCTCATCAAGCGATTTCAGCGCGCGGTAGCCTTCGCGAACCCCGAAATCGTCTGCCGGAAGGATGTCCATACGCTCCAGCGAGTACATCAGCAGCATCTCGACCGTCCAACGGCCGACGCCCTTGATGGCAATCATGCGGGCGATGATATCTTCGTCGTCCATCTGGATTGCGATATCGCGCGCAGGGATCACGCCCGTCGTCGCGCCTTCCGCAATGGCCTTGATGGTTGCGATCTTGCTGGCGGAGAAGCCGCAGGCTCGCAGTGCATCGAATTCCGCCGCAATGAGATCCTCAGGGTTCGGAAAGGCCTGGCCATCAAAGAGCGCCTTGAGGCGGCCGATGATCGCGTCCCCGGCTTTGGCCGTCAGCTGCTGATAGGCGATGGCGCGCACCAGCGCTTCATAGGGCTCGCGGGCGGCCTTGGGATCGTGCCGGCATGGGCCAACCCGGGCAATTAGCCTGGCCCAGTCCTCGTCGAGCTTCGTCAGGAAGACGACCGAGTCATCGTAGCGCGCAAAGAAATTCATCGAGGACCAATCTTGTCAGGCATTCGGCGGGGCGGCCGCAGGCTTACGCCGTCCGGGCAGCCTCGCGATCGAGAAGGGTTCGCTTGCGCTCGACACCCCAGGCATAGCCCGAGAGCGCTCCGTCATTGCGCACGACACGATGGCAGGGGATCGCTACAGCCAGGGTGTTCGCTGCGCATGCGCCAGCCACGGCGCGCACCGAGTTCGGTGATCCGATGCGGCGAGCGATCTCTGAATAGGACACCCTCGCTCCGACCGGAATCTCCTGCAGGGCCYGCCAGACGCGACGCTGGAATGCGGTGCCGCGGACATCGAGCGGAAGATCGAGGCCGAGGCCGGGATTCTCGACGAACCCGACGACGCGAGAGATCAACGCCTCGTATTCGCGATCCGCACCGATCAGGCGGGCCCTGGGAAACCTGTCCTGAAGATCCCGGAGGAGTTCATCGGGATCGTCGCCGAGCAGGATCGAGGCGACGCCCTTCTTGCTCGACGCGACCAGAAGCGCCCCAAGCGACGTCTGCCCGATGGCGAACCTGATCTCCTCATTGGCTCCGCCGGCGCGAAATCGTGACGGGGTCATGCCGAGCATCCCGGTCGACTTCTCGTAGAAGCGGCCGCTTGAATTGAAGCCCGCGTCATAGATCGCCTCGGTCACGCTATGGCCGGCGCGGAGACCCTCGCGGACCTTCCTGGAGCGATCTGCCGCAGCATAATCCTTCGGGGTCAGGCCGGTCGTCGCCTTGAAGATGCGGTGGAAATAACCGGGACTGCGCCCAACCGCGAGGGAAAGAGCCTCCAGCGACGGTTCCTCCTCGCTATCCTCGATGATCCGACAAGCCTTGGCGACCAGGGTGGCGTTCCCGGCCTCTGACGACACTCCGTCGGGGTTGCAGCGCTTGCAGGGGCGAAAACCCGTCGCTCGCGCGCGCTCCAGCGTCTCGTGAAGCGTGACGTTATTCGGATTGGCCGTCCGCGATGGGCAAGACGGGCGGCAATACACTCCTGTCGTCGAGACGCTGTACCAGAGCTGCCCGTCAGCGGTCTTGTCGCGAGCGACGATGCGCGCCCAGCGCGGGTCGTCCGCGACCGTGAGGGGAAATGCGCTTTGCCTGGCGCTGTGCCTGGGCGTGAGCTTTGCGAAGATGGTCATTGTTGTCATCTCGGAACATCCTGGCCCGACCGTGCACCTGATCGACGTTCGCGACACTCCGATCCTTACTTTCAAATCGGATGTCTCCCACCCGATTTCTGCAATGGATGCGCCGCGCCCATCCGCGAGCGCCAAGAAATCCGAGATCGCCAAGAAAACCGCGAGCGGGCCAGGCCCGGCACAAAGAGGCCCGCACACTCATGTGTAGGCCTCTCGGTGGTGGTGCCGATGACAGGCCGCGCCGCCCGCAGGCTCGGCACGATCGGGATCAGGCAGCCGTGACGAGGCCGAGCTGCGTCATGGCGGTGAGCCCGTCGTCCAGGCCGATCTCCTCGACGATCTTGCCGTCCACCACCTTCAGGACCGTCGTGCCGGTGAAATGCATCTTGCGGCCGGTGGCGGCGGGAAGGGCCTCATAGCCGACCAGGAAATCGTCGAAGGCCGCCCCCGTATGCGTGCCGCCGCCTTCCCACTGGCCGACGACATAGTCGCCCTCGGCGATCAGGTCGGCGGTGCCCCAGAAGTTGAGGTCCGGAAACGCCGCCCGGAAGTCGGTCATGAAGGCCTTGATGTCGGCGCGGCCGCGGCGAGGCTCGTGCAGCGAATACTTCAGGAGCATATCGGGCGCCGCGATCTCATCGATCACAGCAAGATTGACGTCCTTGCCCCAGAATTCGGTGAACCAACGGCCGACGACGGCCTTGTTGTCATCTGCTTTGCTCATAGGAAAACATCCTTCCATCAGCGTTCTTTCGGCCAGCGATGTCGTTCGTCGACCTGAGCAAAGGGATACGGGGGGCGGATCGGGACAAAACTCCGATTCATGACGTCGAATCCAAACAACGGAATGAGCCTCGTTCGAAGCCTTGCTGGCCGCGGCCATTGCGCGATGAGATCACGCCCCCGAACGGGGCTCGGTACGGCGAGTTGGTCGATCCGCAGTTCGTCTACAAGGACCAACGCATCGATCATGGCCAAGCCGAGGGGGAGGCGGGTCTTTGCCTCCCGGATCAAGGCGATGTCGCGGTGAGAGTCGCGCAAGCCACATCCCGCTTCATCGCCAGACCGCATCCGCTGTAGCGAGACTGGTTTGGCAGATCCGAGCGCTTTGACGGCGACCATTCGAGGTTGCAAGGGCGGCGCCGCAGCAATCATAAGGAACGATGTTCAGCTTCTTCGATTCACTTGTTGATTCGACAGCATCGCCTCCGGGCGAGCCTCCCAGCGGACTGCGAACGTTCTATTGGCACTTCGTCCGCCAGGCGAAGGGCCTGTTCGCAGCGCTGTTCGTGGTCGGCTTTGTGCTCGCCGTCCTTGAGGCCGTGGTGCCTTATCTGATTGGGCGCCTCGTCTCGATCCTGTCATCGGTCCCACGCGAGCGCGTTTTCGACGCTGCCGGCCAGCTTCTTCTGGTCATGGCGGCGATCGTGCTCGTCGTCCGGCCGCTGGGCACGATCCTGTTTCGCCTGCTCGTGAACCACTCGATCGCCGTCTCTTTCACGACGCTGGTTCACTGGCAGAATTACTGGCACGTCGTGCGCCAGCCGCTTTCCTTCTTTCATGACGACTTCGCCGGGCGGTTGGCCAGCCGGGTCATGCAGACGGCCCGGCCGCTGCGAGAGAGTATCGTCTCCTTCGTGCGCGCGGTCTGGCAGATCCTGGTTTTCGGCGCGACCGCGATCGGTCTTCTCGGCACGCAGGACATTCGCCTCGCCGCGCCGATGTTGGTCTGGTTTCTGCTCTACGGTGCACTCCTCGCCTACACGTTGCCGAAGGTGCAGGTCCGGTCGCGCGAGACCTCGGAGACGCGCTCCGCCATCGCCGGCAAGGTCGTCGACACGTTCACCAACATCATGACGGTCAAGCTGTTCGGGCGCCGGACCGATGATGACACCTATGTGCGCGACGGCTTCCTGCGCTTCCAGGCCGCTTTCGCCCGCCAGCAACGGCTCAATACCGTCTATGTCTTCTGCCTGGTCTGCCTCAACGCGATCCTGCTGGTGACGACCGGCGGGATCGGCGTCTGGCTTTTCTCCGAGGGCCGGGTCGACGCGGGCACGTTGACGACCGCCCTTCTTCTGACAACCCAGATCATCGCCATGTCGGGTTGGGTGGCGTTCGAAATTGCGGGCATTTTCGAGAATATCGGCATCGTGCAGGAAGGAATGAAGACGATCGCGCAGCCGCTGAGCCAGCTCGACAAGCCTGACGCGCGTCCGCTCGAGGCTCCCCATGGAGAGATCCGTTTCGAGGATCTGCATTTTCACTACATGAAGCCGCACCGCGTGGTGGAGGGGCTATCCTTGACCGTTGGCGCCGGCGAAAAGGTCGGTCTGGTCGGGCGCTCGGGCGCGGGCAAGTCCACGCTCGTCAATCTGCTGCTCCGCTTCTATGAGCCGCAATCGGGCCGAATTCTGATCGACGGCCAGGATATCGCCTGCGTCACCGAGGAGTCGCTGCGCGCACGGATCGCGCTGGTGGCTCAGGATTCGTCGCTGTTGCATCGCTCGATCGGCGAGAACATCCTTTACGCCCGCCAGGATGCCGATGAGTGGATGATGCGTGACGCGGCCCGGAAGGCGCAGGCGGACGGCTTCATCGAGACGCTGGTGGACGGCAAGGGGCGCCATGGATACGAGGCCTTCGTCGGCGAGCGCGGCGTCAAGCTCTCCGGCGGGCAGCGCCAGCGCATCGCGATCGCGCGGGTGATCCTGAAGGACGCCCCGATTCTCCTGCTTGACGAGGCGACGTCATCGCTCGACTCGCAGGTCGAGGCCGCGATCCAGGATGCGCTCGCGGATCTGATGCGCGGGAAGACCGTCATCGCGATCGCGCATCGCCTCTCGACGCTGCAACTCATGGACCGCCTTGTGGTCATGGATGGCGGGCGCATTGCCGAGCAGGGCTCCCATGCGGAATTGCTCGATCGCGGCGGGCTCTACGCCGACCTCTGGGCGCATCAATCGGGAGGCTTCATCGTGCCGCCACGCCCGCAGGGTTCTCGGACGCCGTAAGGTCGTCGAGCACACTCATTCGGCGGCTCTCGTCATCGAGGCAGCGAGGCCGATTGCGAGCTCAAGGCCGCCGATGATGCGCCCCCGTCGTTCCCACCGCGCTGGAACCGCAGCAGATCGCGAACCCGTCTGCCTCCCCGAAGGCATGGTTCAACCTCATCAATGTCGTGCCGGCATTGGCCGGCCGTGATATCCTGGATTATTCGATCGGACATCGCATCCGATCCGATGATCTCATCTTTTGTGCTTGCATCGGCTCTGCCCCGAAGACCGCAATCCACATTTCGGGCCGATGCTTCAGTGTTGCGCCACCAGTCCATCCTCGGCCTCTCGGGAGAGCACCATGGACGACACGCCCCACGCCGCATCGACCCTTGCGCCTCCCGCGGCAGCGCAGGAGCCTCCCCCGCATGTCACGCTGATCCAGATGGCGACGGCCGCCTGGGTCTCGCGTCTGGTCTACGCAGCCGCGAGGCTGGACCTCGCCGACCACCTGGCCACCGGCCCTCGCAGTGCCGAGGAGCTGGCCGGCCCGCTGCGGCTCCATGCGCCCTCGCTCCATCGCTTCATGCGCTGCCTCGCCAGCCTGGGCCTGCTTGCCGAGCAGGCCGGCCAGCGCTTTGCCCTGACGGCGCTGGGGGAGGCGCTGAAGACGGGCGCGCCCGGTTCGGCGCGGGCCACCATCCTCACCGCCGGCAGCCCCTGGTTCGCGGGGGCCTTCGACGACATCGCCTATTCCTTGCAGACCGGCAGGACCGCGTTCGAGAAGGCGCAGGGCGTGCCGGTCTTCGACTATCTCGGCCAGCATCCGGACGAGGCCTCGCTCTTCAGCGAGACGATGGTCGGCTTCCACGGC
>NZ_JBFTRC010000207.1:0-9814 GCF_056399325.1 Allobosea sp. 01N443 | reverse complement strand
GCCGGCGGCGGTGCGGAAGCCGACCGTCAAATCCTCGACGGAGAGGAGCGTGTCGCTCCCCTCGCCGGTTTCCGTGATGCGGTCCGTGTCCGTCACTTCGCGCCGATCGACAGGTTCGAGGGGCGGAAGTCCATGTAGTACTGGCTATAGGGCGTCCAGTTGATGCCCTTCTTCAGCGCGTAGCCGGTGACGGGGTTGTAGAGCATCGTCATCGGCATATCGTCCTCGAAGGCAACGAGCAGCTTCGCGAACTGCGCCTTGCGCTTGGTCTCTTCGGTCTCGGCGAGCAGCTCCCTGGCGGCCTCGTTGAATGCAGCGCTCGCGCCGTAATATTTCCAGGTGTTCTGGTTGTCGGTGTCGGGGCCCCACAGGGTCAGGATCGCGCCTGCCGGATCAGGCACGCGATAGGTGTTCGACCAGGCGAAGACCTGGGCACCGGGCTTGCGGACATCCTTGAAGCTGTCGACGAAATCGATGCGCGCATTGATGCCGACTGCGCGCCACATCTCCTGGATGACCTGCGCCGCCTCGACATTATAGAGGTAGTAGTTCGGGATCAGCCTGTAGGAGATCTCCTGGCCCTTGTAGGAGCTCTCGGCAAGGAGCTTCCTGGCGAGCACGGGATCGTAGGAATAGCCCTTGTTCTCCTTCACATAGATCGGCCCGAAGCTCGGCAGCTGGTGGCCGTTGGGCGCATAAGTCTGGCCCTTCCAGAGAGCGTCGATCAGCCCCTTGCGGTCGATCGCCAGGCTCATCGCGTGGCGCAGCTTCTTGTCGGAGAGCACCGGGTCGTTGGTGTTGAACTGGAGCACATGGCTGTTCTCCAGCGRCTCCGTCTTCAGCGTGACATCCTTGTAGCGCTTGAGGCCGTCCCACTGGTCCGGCGGGATCTCGACGGCGATATCGAAATCACCCGCGACGAGACCGGCGACACGGGCTGCGACCTCCGGAACCGAGCGGAAGGTGATGGATTTCGCGGCGGGAGCGCCCTCGAAATAGCGATCGAACGCGGCAAGCGTGATGCGGTCGTTCTTCTGGTAGTCGACGAAGCTATAGGGGCCTGTGCCGACGGGCTTCCAGCGCAGCGCTTTGGCCGCCTGATCCATCCAGGTCTTCGCTTCGACACCCTCCGTCCTGAACTTGTTCCAGGCCTCGTCGCAAATGACGAAGGACATGTAGCTCGACAGGCGGTGCTCGATGATCGGGTCGTGCTGGGCCGTCGTGATCCGGATCGTAAACTCGTCGAGCTTCTCGACATTGGTGAAATTGCCGAAATAGACGCGGCCATCGGGATAATAGGACTTCGCCCCCCAAAGCCGATCGGCAGAAAACGTCGCCAGCACGTCATTAGCGTTGAACGGGCTGCCATCATGGCACACGACGCCGCGGCGCAGCTTCATGTCGAAGGTGGTCGGCGTGCTCCAGGACCAGCTTTCCGCCAGCCCAGGAACCAGTTTCGCACCGCCGTCCGCCGTCGGATGCGCGAAATCGCGCCGGATCAACGTATCGAAGATCGAGTAATAGACCCGGACGTCGACATTGCCGGTGTTCTCGCCGGGGTCGAGCGAGCGCGCAAGTTCGTTCACAGCCACCGTGAGGGCCGGCCGCTCCGCTGCCGACGCGCCGGTTTGCATGGATGCAGCCAGCCCCGCGCCAAGCACCGCCCAAAGCCCTGCATTGCGTTTCATCGCTCTTGCCATTGCATCCTCCCTTGGGGCGCCCCGCTACCGGGGTCCTTGTTCAGTGGTCCGATCACGCGCGACACCGCAGCCGCTATCCCGGCTTGCCGCGAAACATCCGTTGCAGCGTCTCGACCTTTGCCAGCGTCTTCAGCGAGCGACCGCGGTCGGTGCGCGACAGTTCCAGGATCAGGGTATTGCAGATCGCCATCGGGACGGTGAGCGAATGGAATTCGCCCTGCTCGCCACGGTCGGCAACGAGTTGCGCGTCGCAATCCGGCACACCCGTGCGCCGGTCCGTGATCAAGAGCGTTCCGGCATTGATGCCTTGCGCATAGGCGATGATCCGCGCGGCCGCCGGGCTCTCGTGGCGAAAGACCAGGGCGACGACGACATCGCCGGCGGCGAGGCCGAGCAATTGGTCAGCCGCCTGCCAGTCGGCATGGGCGACCACTGCCGCCCTGTAGCCGGACCTGACGAGACGGCGCACGAACAGGTCCGCCAGGCTGCTCGCATGCCCCTCGCCGACCACCAGGATCCGCCCGGCGTCGCGCAGCAGACCGGCGGCGGCAATGATATCGGCATCCGAAATCTGCGCAGCCACCGCGTTCAGGGCACGGATTTCACCATCGACGACAGAGCCCAGGAGGGAATCGCCGCGGACGCGGCTGAGCCGGCGCCGGACGCGAACCGACGCGTCGAGATCGGCGACGACCGCGTCCTGCAAGGCGCCGCGCATGTCGCGATAGGTGGCAAAGCCGAGCTTGCGTGCGAGCCGGCCCGCAGTCGAGGGATGCACGCCGGCCTGCCCTGCGACCTTGTGCGCCGGCAGAAAGCTGCCCGCTGTCCGGTCAGCCAGGAGAACCTCGATCAGCCGCCGATCGGCTTCGGTCAGTTCGTCCCGGTGCGCCGCGATAATCTCCGTCAGGCTCATGCAACCCTCCCAATGCCGCCCAAGGTAGACAAGCCCTTCGGAGCTATGCAAGATAAATTGCTGACTCTTGATATCGCAATTTATCTTGCAACGCAGAAAACCTCTTGGACTGTGACGGTGACATGACAGAGATCGCCTCTCATCGCGGCGGAGCCAGACTCTGGCCCGAGAACAGCCGCCTCGCCTTCCGCAACTCCGCCGCGATGGCTGTCGACTTCATCGAGTTCGACATCCATCGCAGTCGCGACGGCGTGCTGCTCGTCCATCACGATCCGCTGCTCGGCCGAACCTCTGCCGGCACCGGAGCGATCGCGGACAAGGACTGGGCCGACCTCCGGGAGGTGGCGCTGCTGCGCACAAGCGACGAGACCATTCCGAGCCTTGACGAAGTGCTCGACGTTCTCGAGCCGAGCGGCATCAAGCTGCGCATCGAGCTGAAGAACCGGCACGACGGCAGCCGCTATCCCGGGATCGAGGCCCAGATCGTCGAAGTGCTCACGGAAACGCGCCTGCTCGACCGGACGACCTTCACCGCGTTCGATCTCGCGACGCTGGAAGAACTGTCCAGCTTGGCGCCAGCCACGCCATTGATCTGGCTGATCGCCGAGAAGACGCTCGCCGCGCCGACGCGAGATCTCGGTGCCTTGTGCCGAAAGGCGCGCATGGCGGGCGTTCCGGAGATTGCGGTGCGCATCTCGCAAGCCCAGGACACCGATGCGGAGATCTGCCGGCGTGAGGCGATCCGCTACGGTCTCTTTGCCGTGCATGAGGAGGCGGAGATCAAGCAGGCCTTCGCCGCGGGCGTGAGCGCCTTCACGACGGATCGGCCGGACCTCGCCGTCGCCCTAAGGCCATAGGCAAGTCGGACTGCGCGGGCTCTGCTGCGTCTTGCCGATCCATCAGAACTTTCCCGCTTCCGGTCTCGAAGGGGTGCCGCCATGCCAACCAAGGCGGCACGCTGGAAAACCTCGATCCAATCTCTCAATATTTGATCTCATCCTGAACGTCGGTATTATCCAAAAAATAATTATGGATCTTTCCTGAGTTATTCACGCTATATAGCGGCGCGATCGACTTTCTCGATACTTTTAAAATTCACCTCATAATTTAGGTTAAATCTCGTCCGTAGTGAATTGTTCTCATGTCAGGAAGCGCCATTATTTTGTCGGCGACACTCCCTGGTGTGCGCCGGCTGCTTGGGGCCAGCTCAAGGACAAGGCCGGGAACGATCGTGTGCGGCCAGACTTTATGCTGCGGGCCGCGTGTTCCGGCATGGCGTCAGTCGTGCAACTCTGCCGAATGAGGGCATGTGCCTTTCGAGGCGACGCGCAATGGATGATGAGATCCGTCTGCACGGCACCCTTGCTAAGAACCGAGCCGTGCTAGCCGGTCTCAGCCCTGGCGCGCAGGTCCTCCCATGAAGCGGAGCACCTGATCCATCGAGGACCGCGCGACGCGCGATCATCCAGCTATCCGGGCCGCGGTCCTGCTCCAGCGTTGGAGCGGTATCTGGCCTGTTCGATGCGCCCAACGAGCGCATGATGCTGCCTGCGGCGGGCCTTTTGTCCCTCGCCAGGCGCCATTGAAAGCCGTCGCCGACCATTGCCGCATCGATCGACAGCCGTCGCTCGATCACTGGCGATGCGCACCAGGAGACCGATATGGCGCTCGAACAGGCCTGCGTACATGCGATGCCCAAACCCTGGGGGTCGACCGATCTCCTGCCCTGGAGCGAGGTCGCGCATGACGGCGTCGCCATCGGTGAACTCTGGTTTCAACGCCGCGACATTCACGTGGCCGAGCCCGCCCTGCTGCTCAAGTTGTTGTTCACGCGCGAGGCATTGTCGATCCAGGTGCATCCGGACGACGCTTTCGCGCAAGCTATGGGGCTCCCTCACGGCAAAACCGAAGCCTGGTATATTCTCTCCGCGACACCGGATGCCACGATCGGCGTCGGGCTGAAATCGGCCCATACGCCCGCAGAACTGCGGGCCGCCATCGAGGATGGCTCCATCACCGACCTCGTGCAGTGGCGCAAGGCCTGCAAGGGCGACGTCATCTTCGTGCCGGCCGGAACGATCCACGCGATAGGCCCCGGGCTTGTCCTCGCGGAAATCCAGCAGCGAAGCGACACGACCTTCCGCCTGTTCGACCATGGCCGCCAACGCGAACTTCACATCGAGCACGGCGTTGCAGCGGCCCTGGCCGCGCCCGCCGCAGGGCAAGCCCCAGTGCGGTATCTTGGCGATTGCAGGACCCTGCTCGTCGCGAGCCCGTATTTCGTCCTCGAGCGGTTTGATCTGGCTTCGGGATCGGTCTGGAACCTCAGTGCAAGCAGAGAGACCTGGCTGGTCATCATCGCTGGCACCGCCAGGCTCGGGGCGTTCCAAGCAGTCGCCGGCGAGGGCTGCTTCATCGAGGCCGACAGCATGCGCATCGAGGCGGGGGGCGAAGGCCTGACCTGTCTGGTGGCCTATGACGCGACAAGCCCCTGCCCCGACCTTTTGCATGCCGTCTCTGCGCATGATGCGAATGCGCCAGGCGACGCCGTTTCCCAGCCGCCTCAGCCGCCCCTGCCGCTCCCGACGCTGGCGGGTCCGTCCAACCCCTTCACGGAGGCCCGACCATGAGCCCGCTCCACCGCATTGCCTTCATCGGCAACTCGCTTCCGCGTCGCTGCGGAATCGCGACCTTCACGACGGATTTGCAACAGGCGGTCGCCTTGTCGGGCTCGGATCTCGAAACCTCGATCGTGGCCATGAACGACCATGGTCATGCTTACGACTATCCACGCTCCGTCCACTATCAGGTCGGCGACKACCGGTTGGAGGATTATGCAGGGGCCGCCGACTTCCTGAATGATGGTCGGTTCGACATCGTCTCGCTCCAGCATGAGTTCGGCATCTTCGGCGGAGAGGCCGGCGGCCACATCATGGCGCTGCTGTCGCGGCTGAAGACGCCGGTGGCCACCACACTCCACACCGTCCTGTCCGAGCCGACGCCGGTGCAGCGCGATGTCATGGAACAGATTGTCGACGCCTCGACGCGCATCGTCGTCATGGCCGAGAAGGGCCGTGACCTGCTGCGGACCGTCTACAGACTCCCTGCCGACAAGATCGAGGTGATCGCGCACGGCATTCCCGACGTCGCCTTTCTCGCACCTGACGACGCCAAGACCAGGCTCGGGTTCAGCGGCCGCTCCGTCATCCTGACCTTCGGTCTGCTGTCGCCCAACAAGGGCATCGAGGTGATGATCGACGCGATGCCGGCGATCCTGCGGCGTCGCCCCGATGCGGTCTATGTGGTTCTGGGTGCAACGCATCCCAATCTCGTCCGCGACCAGGGCGAGGCTTATCGCGCCAGCCTGATGAGCCGCGTGCGCGAACTCGGCGTCGAGGATCATGTGGTCTTCCTCGACCAGTTCGTCGATCAGGCGACGCTACTGGGCTTCATCTCGATGTGCGATGTCTATGTCACGCCCTATCTCAACGAGGCGCAAATGACATCGGGCACGCTGGCCTACAGTTTCGGCCTCGGGAAAGCCGTCGTCTCGACGCCCTACTGGCACGCACAGGAACTGCTCGCTGATGGGCGCGGCATTCTGGTGCCCTTCGGCGATGCGGTTGCCATCGGCGACGAGATCGCGGGACTGCTGACCGATGTCGACAGGCGCCAGGCAATGCGGCTGCGTGCCTATGCCAGTAGCCGTTCGATGACATGGGAACGAACGGCCAAGCGCTATCTCGCCGCGTTTGAGACGGCGCGTCGGGGCCGGGTGCTGAGCGTCGTCGCCAGCCCCATCATGACAACGCCCTCGCCGCAGATTCCTGCGCCTCCGGAGATGCAGACAGGACATCTCCTGTCCATGTGCGACGATACCGGATTGTTCCAGCATGCCGTCCATTCCGTGCCGGATCGCGCGCATGGCTACTGCGTGGATGACAATGCCCGCGCGCTCCTCCTCGCCTGCACCTTGAGCAGCACCGGCGAACGGCAGCTTACGGACGCGCTGACGGCGCGTTACGCATCCTTCGTCCAGCACGCCTGGAATCCCGACACGCGACGCTTCCGCAATTTCATGAGCTTCGACCGGCGCTGGCTGGAAGATACGGGTTCCGAGGACAGTCATGGCCGGACGCTCTGGGCGCTGGGCGAATGCGCGCGCAGCGATGTCAGCCCGTCGCGCCGACAATGGGCAGCCGCCCTGTTCGCACAAGCCCTGCCCATCGTCGAGAGCTTCACCTCGCCCCGCGCCTGGAGCTTCACCCTGCTCGGCCTCGACGCCTATTGCGCCGTCGCCGGGGCGCCGCCGACTGCCATCTGGCTGCGCCCGCTGCTGGCCGATCGCCTGCTCGCCCTGCTCTCGGCGGTCGAGACACCGAACTGGGTGTGGTTCGAGGACGGGCTTTCCTATGACAACGCGCGCCTGCCTCAGGCCCTGATCGCAACCGGTACCTCCATGAAGGTCCCAGCCTATCTCGAGGCCGGGTTGCGGTCGCTGCGCTGGCTCGCGGATCTGCAGACGACGCCCGCGGGTTTGTTCAGGCCTGTCGGCTCCGACAGTTTCGGCGACAAGCGCCGTGCACCGAGGTCCTTTGATCAGCAGCCGCTGGAGGCCACGGCGACAATCTCAGCCTGCCTCGCAGCCTGTCGGGCCGATGGCGATCCGCATTGGCGGACCGAGGCCGCACGTGCCTTCGCCTGGTTCCTCGGCCATAACGACCTCTCGGTGCCGCTGGTCGATCTTGATACCGGCGCCTGCCGGGACGGCCTGCACCGCGACCGCGCAAACGAGAACCGCGGGGGCGAATCCGTGGTATCCTATCTTCTCAGCCTCGCCGAGATTCGCCAGCAGGCCCGCATCAGCGGGGACCGCCCGAAACTGGCGCCGCTTCGGGTCCTCCATGCCTGATCCTTCCGCCAGCGCGCACGAACAGACTGGGGTCGCCTTGTCCCAGCCCGCTTTCCTGAACCGCCAGGCCCTGTATTTGCGCCCCGATCCTTCCAGGGTGGTCGTGCGCCGGTTCGGCCCCGCGGTCGAGCCCAGGGACCTCAGCCCAATCGACAAGACGCGGGCGAATCATATCGTCGACCGGGTCCTGGCGCTGGATGCCGATACGGCCGAGAGCCTGCTCTCCGACGTCTTGGAGAACTTCAAGGGCCGACACCGCAACCTGCTGGAGAAATTCGAGGAGCGCGCCGATGAGATGGAGGAGGCATTCGCAACGCATTGCGACTTCACCAGGATTCAGCGTCAGCTGGTCGGAGCCTACTTTCTCCAGGAGAATTCATTCGAAGCAGCGGCGCTCTTCAACCCGAGCATCGTTTCGCACCCTGACCAGTCCGGCGCTCCTCCAGGCGGGCGCCGCTTCATCCTGAGCGTTCGCGCGGTTGGCGAGGGCCATATCTCGTCCCTGACTTTCCGCTCGGGCTCGATCGCGAATGACTGCAGCATCAGTGTCGATCCGACATCGCGGCTGGCTTCGATCGCCACCTTGCGCAACCGCATGGCGCGCCTCGACGGCGACGATGTCGAGGTCGCATTTTCGCCCGATGGCGACAYCAGCGAGCGGGTGATCTTCCCCATTACCGCATCTCAATCGAATGGCATCGAGGACGCACGTTTCGTCGCGTTTGACGAAGATGGGAGGACGGTGTTTCGGGCGACCTACACGGCCTATGACGGCCGGGCGATCCGGTCCGAACTGATCGAGACCAGCGATTTCCTGTCGTTTCGGATGTCGCCGCTGCGGGGCACCGCGGCCGCGAACAAGGGCATGGCGCTGTTCCCTCGCAAGATCGGTGGGCGCTACGCCATGATCGCGCGGCAGGACAATGAGAACCTCTATCTCATCTATTCCGATGACCTCTTCACCTGGAACGGTGGGGTCGTGATCCTGAGGCCCCAATTTGCATGGGAGTTCGTTCAGATCGGCACCTGCGGCTCCCCGATCGAGCTTGACGAAGGCTGGCTGCTGTTGACCCACGGCGTCGGGCCCATTCGGAAATACGCGATCGGAGCGGTTCTTCTCGACAAGCAGGATCCGTCGAGGGTCCTCGCGCGGACCCGCGAGCCGCTCGTCCGGCCAGAACCGTCCGAGCGTGAAGGCTATGTTCCCAATGTCGTCTATACCTGCGGCGCGATACGCCATAACGACCACATCATCCTGCCCTACGCGGTCTCCGACACGTTCTGCAATTTCGCGACGATCAGGATCGCTGCGCTGATGGGCGCCATGGAACGCTAGGAAGTCTTCCGGGCACGGGCTCGCGCGAGAAATCGGCTACGCAGGCTGGAAAAAGGTTCCGCCTGCGCCTGGCTCAAAGTAAGCATCGACGTCGTCATATGTCATGCCTTCGGCCAGGCCGGAATAATTGAATCATCAAGCAAATCAGGGTTAAKACAATCGGCAGAGGGGCTGGAACGATGTATGTGCGAAGATGACGCGGCCTTAGAACTTGCTTAGCGACTGRAAGAAGCGCGTAGTGGATTGTCGCCTCCCTTCGCACTGAACCGAGAGCGGGTCGCGGTGTCATTGTGGCGCCGGTCGGCACTGGATTTTCGTCTTGCAAGGCAATGGCCAGATCATCTGGCGCAACGGCACGCGCCAGCCGGCATCATTCAGCTTCAGAACGTCACTGAATGCCAGGGACATGTGTTCCGGGCATCTTGTCGCGAACCTGAGCCGGACGGACCCGCTCCAGTTCGCCTTTCCGATCCACCTGATCCGGGACGACGGAGACATCGTGGATCTCCTGATCATGGGCCATCGCCACGATGGGGCGGCCTTCATCGGCCATCTGGCTTCGTCGAATGAGAAGGCGCGCAATGGATCGGGCATCGAGGACACATGTCATGACAACCGATTATAAGGCAGGCGATGTCATCAGCTTGGCTTTTGGCTTCTTCGACAGAACCGGCGTCGGGAAATACGAGATCATACGGGTGCTTCCGGCGAGCGAGAACGGACAGCGGCAATATCGGGTGCGCGGCGCCGATGGCCACGAGCGCGCCATCGAAGAACTCCAGATCCGCGCCAGCGTCACGCAAACGAACCATTTCGGCAACCTGAAATAACCGCGGCGTCCGGAAGAGAGCCGAGCAGGCGGCTCTGTTAGCATTGGCAGGGAATGGCAGGTGCGGATCATGACGGACCGGACCACCGAAACGGAGATCACGTTCAGCCATCCCTTCAGGTTG
>NZ_JBFTRC010000206.1:0-9908 GCF_056399325.1 Allobosea sp. 01N443 | reverse complement strand
CGCTCTGGCCGGCTGGCTGTCGGACCAGGACGCCACGCCGGCAAGCAGGGCGAAAGCAAGCGACCAGTGCTTCAATGTCGACATGTTGTGGCCTCCGGGTTGGCCCGCCTGGATCCCTCGTCGTTCGCCTCTGCGACCGCGGGGGGAAGCGGGACTTCGGTGAAGCTGCAACGATAGGCGACGGCCCAAGGGGGCGGGAGTAGAGCGGATCTGGCGGCGGGAGGGGCTGAAGGTGCCGGCCAGGCAGCTGCTCAAGTCCATCGACGTCATCGACGTGCTATCCGATCTCTTCATCCTCCGCGGAGTGCCCGGGCATGTTCGTTCGGACAACGGTCCCGAGTTCGTCGCCAAGGCGGTGCGGGAGGGGATCGTGGCGGTTGGAGCGAAGACGGCATTTATCGAACCTTGCAGTCCTTGGGAGAACGGCTATTGCGAGAGCTTTAACTCCAAGCTTCGCGACGAACTCCTGAACACCGAGCTGTTCTACAGCCTCGCCGAGGCCCGGATCGTCATCGAGGGCTGGCGTCAGCATTACAATACCCGGCGCCCACACTCCTCGCTCGGCTACCGGCCGCCAGCACCAACCGCCGTGGCGTGGCCGGCTACGCAAACCCAACCCGCTTCGCCGGCCACCTCAAACGTGGCCGCCAAGCCCAGCATGCATTAGATTAGAACCGGGCCACCTGATGGGGGCAGGCCACCGTCGCGGGCAATTGACGCGATTCGATACACTTCAGTTAGTTCAATTCGTCCTTATCGCCCCATCCCAATCTTACGCTATGCAACTCGATTTCTTCCCGAACAGCAGACAGGGCCATATGAATTGCCGCAAGTTCCCGTAACGCATCGGGAGTGGGTGGGGACACTTTCCCCGCTAGTGTTTCAATGAACTTGAGGCGCGCTGCTTCAAGGTTGGCCTGAAGATCGTGCACGGGATGGAGCTTTGTCATCGTGGCCACCCTATAACGGAGTACATGAGGGCGCGATTGGTCGCGCTGTTTGCATAAACTCTGGGCGTGGACCCGCTTCCTTATGGTTACGGTCTGCGCATCTTGCCCCAAGTCGCCATCCGGTGGAAGTGTCCGTTGCTGGCCGGTACCGTCGTCCAGGCTCGCCGAATTGGGTGGGCTAACAGACCCTCGGTGCGACCGGCTAGGACCGCCTTCTCGAAAATCCGAGCAGTTTAGTCGTACATCAGACGTGGCCGCTGGAGAACACCATCACCAAACCTCAGCGTTCGCTTCTCACAGTTGGGACAAAGATGAAGGCCGCTCGATAGCGTGTCCTTGTCCCATGACGCGACAGTACGGCCAGACACGTCGGATATTGCGGGATCGCCGTACTTCACAACCGCCTCTGATCCGCATCTGAGACAACGGTATGGCACGATCTGAAGGTTCACTGAGGTAAGGTCGACGCAGTTCGTGCAGTGGCACGGCCAATCGGGCGAAGCTATCAGTGTTTCCCTAGCGAGAGCTCATCGTCTGTCCTAGCCTCACCAGTAGTAGCTCTGGCGGTAATAGCCCCGATTCCAGCCGTAATAACGGGGGGGCATAATAGGCTGGCCGCGCATAGTAATGACGCAGGCGGCAATAGACCCGCGGCCCATAATAGGCAGGGTAGCCATATCCGTAGGCCGGGTATACGTAGCAATACACCCGGCGATCTGCCGAGGGAGCTCGCTCAAGAGCGTGGGGCCAGGTCCCCCCATCCACATCCAGGACGGCAATCCACACTCAATCGAGCAGCCGAATGTCATTTTCCTGACGCTCTCGCAGGGCTACTGCCTTCGAGCGAGCGTCCGAAATCGTCAGAATCTCGAGCACCTGCGTATGGGTTTCGCGATAGACGCTGCGAAAGGCCATCCAAAAGGTCTTTCCGCCGATAGAGATTTTTCCGGTTGCGGTGACACTGGTGGCGCCGCTGAAGTTACTGACTATACTCGCGCCAACTTGGCTCGCCCCGATGCTTTCAAACGCATTTGATACGACGCGTCTCAGCGAATCTTCCAGCTCTGCGACCCGATACGGGGCCGGCAGCGTCGCTGTTGAAATGGTGACACGCTCAAATTCGTTGATACCTCGGCTTAACTGGATCATACGCACTGAGGCATTGCCAATCTGTATCGTCTCCTCACCTTTGGTGAAGGGCACATCCGAACTAACGGCGATCTTCATGTCGGCAAAGAACTCGCTGCGCGGCATGGTCTCGGACCATTCAAGCGTGAATAGGCGCTGAGCCCGGGCGACGACGCCTTCCAATCCTTCGAGAACCCGACTGGCCATCTGCTCGGTCACATGGACCGATTGGCCGCGGGTCAAGATCGGAACATCTGTGAACCGCTCCGCTTTTCCGGGGTCGTCGCCACGCAAAGCCTTGCGGCGACCGCATCAGCCATACTGGCCGCTGGCACTGTAATTAGTACGGAACAAGAATGAATTTGGAACATCCAGCTGGGACGGAATGTCAAAGGCGGGACGGAGGGTCAAGCCCGCGCGTCGACCGCATTATTGCCGCAGCGCGCCACCATAGTTCGTCCGAAATTTGGCGAATATTTAAGCAACAAATATTGCCCGATGCGATTTAAGGGGTGTAGAAATCTGAGCGAATACCCTTAAGTGGGATCGCAGTGATCGCCCCATCTGAACATCATGCGCATGCCGGGATTGATGAGCGGGAGAATTAACTCCATGAACCGGCAAGTGACATCGAGTTTTGTTCCTGATGCCTCGCGTTCCCAACCGCAACCCGCGCCATGCGAAGCCGATATCCGCGCGCAACTGCATTGCATTTTGGCAAGCCGCGATTTCAGCGCTCCGGATCGGCTGCGGCGGTTTCTGTCCTATGTGATTGAGGAGACGCTCGCTGGCCGGGCCGACCGCATAAAGGCCTATTCGATCGCGGTCGAAGTCTTCGGGCGGGATGCGAATATCGACATTTTGAACGATCCGGTCGTGCGCATCGAGGCCGGTCGGCTCCGGCGCGCATTGGAGCGATATTACTTTCTTGAAGGCAAGACAGACCGGGTCCTGATCGAAATTCCCAAGGGAAGCTACGTGCCGAGCTTTGCATGGCGATTGGGCGATCAGTTGCTTGCCCAACCCCTCTCATTGACCGAACCGCAGCCGCTATCCCAACCCCGTCCAGACTTCTTCGGCTGGCTCAGACGCCCCTGGCTCATCGGCTCGGTTACTGCGCTGGCGTTCGGTACCGTTGTGACAGTCATGGTAATGGGGGATTCATCACGACCGGCTGCTTCATCGACAAGCACCCCGGGTCTCTCTCTTCTCGTAAAGCCATTCGTCAACCTGTCCCCAACGCCAGACGCCGGTGTTTTTGCTGCCGGCCTTTCCGAAGAGATGCTCTCGCAGCTCGCTACGTTTCAGGGGCTGACAATCGTCCGAAGCGAGGCTTCCGATGACCTGGCGCAGCGATCATCCGCTGCCCGGCGTCAGCTCGGCGCCCGGCACATCCTTGAGGGGATGATCCGTGCTGCCGATAACAAGCTCAGAATAACCAGCCGGCTCGTAGATGGAGAAACGGCCGCCATTCGCTGGTCCGCTATTTACGAGGCCGACCTGCATTCCGGGAACATCATCGATCTCGAAAGTGGCGTAGCGCAGAAGATCGCCGCAGCGGTCGCTCAGGCCATCAAGCCCCCATTGCATGCATCGTCGAAGGTCCCCTAAGGGGCGATCCCCGCGAAGCCGGGGGCATAAAGCACCAACCGAAGATCTGCTTACCGGCGGTCTGTCAGTGTCACACTGAGACCTCCGGAGGCCTATTTACTGCAGAGCCTGTAGTTGCTGCCGGTTTGATCGCTGGCGTTGGAATAGCGCTTTAAGCGCCCGTCTGACCCTTTTGCTAGGATCGCGGAGGACTGGGTGCGGGTAACAGAGTGGACGCAGAATAGTGACAGGTTATCACGGTCGCCGATGCGGCTGACGGCGCCAATCCGGCAGGCCGTCCAAGGCGTGCTGATGCGATCCCCGGAGATAATGAAGGCAGGGACGAATAGCTCCGTAGGGACCTTGAACATCATTCCTTTACGCCCCGGCGTGAATACGTCTCCACAAGCGAGGTCGTCCGCGAGCCAGGCTCCTTGATAGGTGACTAAGGGGCCCTCTGCCGCCTTCACGTTTGCAACCAGGCTGCTCGCTACAAGGCCAATGACAACCGCGCTCGAATATCGGGTACACCGCATTGATCGCTCCCGGGTCTCCATCTCGAAAACTATGTAGACGTAGGACTTAAGGTCCAATGGAGACAGCTTCTTGGGAAGCCAATTTGGAAGGTAGCCCATTACCACGTCCGGTTCCATCGCATGTCTGCTTGGGGAACGACGTCCGCTCTCGTCGTAGCCACCGTCCAGAACCTCAGGAAAATGGCAAAGCTCCTGCCGACCGGACCGCAAACTCAGCCCGACTGAGGAGATGCCGTCCCGATCGGCAAGCGGAAACGTGCCGAGACGGCGGGTGTCAATGCCTAGATCGGCCCTGAAGGCTACCGACGCTTCATCGTGGGGAAGAAGCGCGCCTTCGAGGGCGAGGTCGATGAGGAACTGGGCGCGCCGAACGGAACGCCTTGATGCAATCCGGCCGGCTCCCATCCCGGACGTTGGTGGTCCGCCGTCGCCCTTTCCGGAAACGACCCAACTCGGAAATTAAATCATCCTAGCCTGGCGGCCCGTCACCGACATCTGCAGGGTCCGCTTCCGGGCAACTCGACTGAAGGCAAGACAGGGTAAGGACAGCCGGGTTGGTGCAATCGCGAAGCTCCCCCGCAGACGCCCGCGCCTACCAGGTGACGCGCTGGCCGCACTCGCCCTTTAGATGTAGCGTCGATCGCTTTGCCCCTTCAGCAACGGTCTCAGGGACGCTCACAGCTTGCGCTACCAACTTACTTTGATCCCAAGCCGGCCGTCATAGGCGCGCGAGCGGCCATTGAGCCCGATCGAGTAACCGGCCGACGCGTAGAGCGCTGTGTTCCTGCTGATCTGGGCGTCGACACCGGT
Organism: Allobosea sp. 01N443; assembly: GCF_056399325.1. Taxonomy (NCBI): domain Bacteria; kingdom Pseudomonadati; phylum Pseudomonadota; class Alphaproteobacteria; order Hyphomicrobiales; family Alloboseaceae; genus Allobosea; species Allobosea sp. 01N443. Next base: position 4,894 of record NZ_JBFTRC010000206.1, on the reverse strand, counting down.
CCTGAGTTCGGCCCAGGAGCCGCCGAGATCGGCGTGGAAGGGGATCAGCCCCGTGGCCGAGGAGAACGAGGTCTTGGGATCGCCGAGGAACTCGTTCCAGAGGCTCGCCTTCAGCCAGGCGGTGAGCAGGCGGGGCTTGGCGCGCGGATCCTCCTCCAGCGTCCAGCTCTTGGCCAGGCGGGCGCCGATGCGGCCGGCCAGAGAATCGGCATCGCTGAAGCGCACCAGCGCCGCCTCGTCACGGCCGGATCCGTTGGCCAGGGTCTGGTAGATCATCTGTGCCTGTGGCTCAAGGATGAAGCCGTTGCCTAGCTGGAGCGGATAACCGCCCTCGAGCGAGGCCGCGAAGCCGAAACCATCGCGCTTCAACTTGAACAAGCGCTTTGAGTCAGCCTCTGCAGCGTACCAGGTGCCCTGCACGACCCCGTCGAGATACCAGCCGGACGGTCCGAAATGCGTCCAGTAGGCGCCGAGCGAATAGCCGTCGATGGTGTTGGTGCCGGCCTTGATGCCGTTGAAATGGGTGACATCGCCTTCGATCCGTCCGATCGCGGCATAGAGGCCGGCGTGGTTGCGGCTGCCGTCAGTGCCGAGGCTGCGATAGAGATCGAGCCCGGCCTGGAAGGCGTACATGTCGTAATCGTAGTTCGGGCCGTTGCGGTAGATGCCCCAGGGGCCACCGTCCTGGTTGCCGTGCTGGCCGATGATCCGGGCCCAGCCGGCCGAAGCATAGGAGCTGCCGGGGACGCTGGCGCCGACCGGAAGTTGCACGGTGGTGGTGCAGCGAAAGTTTTTCTCCGGATTCTTGCACCAGATCGTCCGCTCCTCGCTGACCGGCGGCAGCGCGAGCGGGTGCAATTCGCCGCCCCGTTCGTGCAGGCTGTCGATCAGGGTACGGCCATATATCAGCCCCATCGCCGGAAGCGCGGCGAACAGCGAGACTTCTCGCCGGAAATTCGGAATACCCGAGCTTGGCGGCGCCGGTGTCGGGCCCGGCCCAGGCGGGATTGGAGTCGGGTCGGGCCCTGGTGGCGTTGGATCGGGCTGCAAGTCCGATCGCAGATACCAATTCTGAGGTCCTGAATTGTCCACGCTGCCCCGTAGGAGGGCATATTCGTACGGCCCTGCAATAGCCGGCCTGCCTAGCGCGAATGTACCTGCATCCGTCGTGCCCGCGTTGATGGCATCTACGACGAGAATGCCATTTCCTAGGGTCAGATCGCCCGGCCCAATGGTATTCGAAATCAGCAGCGATGACGTCCCGCTCGCCCGACCACCATCAATGACCAAGCGGTCAGAGGGGGAGCCATCGGAGCCGAGATAGGTGTTGAGAGCGAGCGTTCCGCTCCTGCCAACATAGTCTCTCACGGTCAGCGTTTTGTAACTCGCGAGCTGCGTCAAATCCCCCGTGGGAGGGCTATAGATAATCTGGCTGTTGTCGTTGGTAACACTCGTTGCGGTCGAATTGCCCGTCATCGTCCAGGCAGTGGCCTGAGTAAGCGTCACATTGCTGGTATTGCCTGCCGGCGTGGTGATGACCCCTCGCAGCGTCGAACCTTGCGCGTTGAACGTTGTGCTGCCGCCCCCGCCTGTCGCCAGCAGGGTATTGTTGTTCGTGATCGCGATCGTATTGACGAGCCCGATGTCCGCAATCGCCGCCTGGACAGAAAATGAGGCATCGCTCGCCTGAATTGCCGCGTTGCTGTAGCGCAGCAGGTTCGTTCCGCCACTGTCGAAGGAGAAGCCGACCCCGCCAATGCCGGAGGCGGTGACATCGGTGCCGGTCATGGTGGCGCTGCCGCCATTCTGAATCCGGCCGCCGACTCCGTTGATGACAATAACCACGCCGTCCGTCGTTTCGATGCGGCCACCACCGTCGGCATTCAAACCCGAGTTGCCGCCGCCTCCGCTGACGCTGACGTTGGTGTTCTGGGTGGTGATCACGCTACCGGCGTTGATCGCCTGCAGGCCCTTCTCGCCGCCACCCGCACCCGTGACGTTCACCGTGCTGCCGACGAAATGCACTTGGCCGCCCGCCTMGGCGCGGGCGCCGATGTCGTCGCCGCCACCGTTGGTGGCAGTGATTGTGAGGTCCTGGGCGTTGATCGTGCTGCCGACGCCGGACGCGACCAGGCCCCTGCTTCCGCCGCCGCCTGAAAAGGTGATCCTGCTGCCTCCGGTCAGGCTGATACTGCCGCCATTTTGTGCCTTGGCCCCGGTGATGCCGCCGGCGTTGCCCATGAAAACGAGCAGGCCATCGGCAATGATSCGGCTGCCCGCGCCGTCAGCGAGCAAGGCGGACGGGATACCGCCATTGGGATTGTTGATCGAGGAGCCGGACGTAAACTCGATCAGCCCTCCGGCCAGGGCCTGCACGAGACTTTGACCACCGCCATTGGGCCAATTCACAGTAACGGCGCGTGCGATGATGGTCCCGCCGTTGGCCTGCATGGCGATGGCTCCGCCACCGCCGTCATTGCTCAACACGATTCCGTTGGCCTCGATCCGTGCTCCGCTGCTGGCACCCAACCCCAGGCCACTCGCTGTCACCGGACCGTTCAATATGACGATCGAATTGGTGCCGGCATCAATTCCGGTCCCGAACCCCCGGGCCGTCACCGAACCGTTCGCGGTCACATTGGCACCAAGCGTGGCGGTGATCGCCGTCCCGAAGCCGACAAGGATATTGCCGACGGTACATGGAGGCGGGCCAATCTGGGTAACCCCTCCGTTTCCACTAAACCCTATGCACGCGGATTGAGCGTAGGCGGGCGGTGCCGAGAGCCAGACTGCGCTAGCAACAATGGCTGAAAGCCAAGCTAAGAGCCGCGTCGTCTCATGCACGCGCCGGCGCTTCATCCATTGGGGAGATTGAATAATCCGCTCGGCAGTCGTTGCAAGTCGTGGCGCGCCCACGCTGACGGAAACCGGGTGCAACAAAAATTCAGCCAGTGCTGGGTCAGTCGTTAAGTAGTCGCGCCCCGTCATCCACTACCTCCGTACAGGTTCGTGAATACAGATAGCCTACGATTCGGTATTCTCAGCTAAATCTCATGTTATTAATGAACGGTTATTGGCAATATCTGCCGAATGGGTCGAGCGCTGGCTTCACAATAGGTCACGCGACAATTGCGCGCCGTGCAATCGACCGCCGTCGTCGGATCAGGCTGTCCTCATCGGCAGGAATGTCTAAAAGCTCCCGTCGATCCTGAGCTTTGAGAATCTTGCGCCTTGCCACTGCTCAACCCCGCACGCAGCACCAACTACCGGTGAATGTTGCCGAGCTGGCACGGTTATCCACTGGGATCAGACGCCCTGCCGCGGAAGTCGCGAGACACAAGGAGATTTCGTTCATGTTTCGTTCGACCTTAGCGTACGAGGCCTTTATCAACCAAAGACAGCTACGGACGATATGATGGAGAGCCCACCCTGCTGTGAATAGGCATCCAATTTGCCCCCTGAATCGGCGTCCTGCGTGACCCTGCGTATCTCGAATATTCAATCGCTTCAGGAGCCCGCCATCAATTTGATTGGGGAGCCACCCAATAGGATGAAAGGAGAGCCACCAACACGTGGGTCCCTCCATTCCACGGGCAGGGCAACCCTCGTTCATAGGACGTCGGTCTAGCGAAAGGCGCGCCCTTTAGCCCCTTCCCGAAACACCTGTTAGTCCGCACACTCGCCAAAGGGGGAGACTTGGATGCGCGCACTTGTGGCTGGCGGGATGATGCTCGTCGCGGGCCAAGCCGCCGCTTCTAATTTTGGTGTGACCGTCAAGACGTTTGTCGCGCGCATTGTCGCGCGCCCCGAGCTTGGCCTTCAGGACCGCGGTTGCAATCCTAGCCGTGAGGCAGGGTCAGGCAATATTCCGATAAGGGGGAAGGGGTTAGATTTTGGCCACATCCGAGGAGACCTCAAGGCCTGCCGCCGTCGACTATGGGGCAGCGACGATAGCCTTCGACGGCGTCGGCGGCCTCCTGCACGGGAACGGCCTCTACAGCATCGTTTTGATTACCAGTCGCCCCACCGTGATGCGCGACCAGACCGTCCCCATCGTCCCGGTCGTTTCGTGCCAGCTTCAGAGTAGCCGTGAAGGGCTCCTATCCCTCAAGAAGGCAATCGACGACTTGCTCTTGGCCACCTCCGCGCCTCACGGTCAGGCGCAGTGACCCAGTGCGCTCCCTCTGCTGATCCGGCTCGGCCAACTCGCCCTGCCGATGCGGAAAAATGGGAGCCGCTTCTAATCTTACTGCGTCATAAATTGCGTGTCTGTCGCTGAGCGTCCATGGAACTTGTGCAGCATGGACATCGTTGCAGACGGTTGGCCATGGCCACGGTCAGGCGTCGCCTGAGGATCGGGATCGAGGTCGGGACATGCCGCTCGGTACGGACCGGGAGGATCCCCGCGGTCGATAACCGTCGGGAAGGCCAGGTGTTTGGCGGCCCTGGGCGCGAGCTGGAGCTGAGGGGGGAATCGTCTCCTCAGAGCGACCAGGAAGCCGTAGGCGGCGATACAGAGACTGGCGTGGTGGTGGAAACCCCGCCAAGCTCGGCCTTCGTAGTGACCCAGGCCCAGCTCCTGCTTGAGCTCCTGATGGTCTCGCTCGATCCGCCAGCGCAGCTTGGCGGTGTCGACCAGCTGGGTCGAAGGGAATTCAGCGACTGCTGCCGGATGAAGCATTACAGATCGTTTCGCGCAGATACGGTTCCATGCAAAATGCCACATCCAGCCCTCGAACTTGATCCGATCAGGGTCAAGACGCGCGACTTCCGCTGACGGTGAATTTGGCCCACAGGGCCATGGCGGACATTGCATCCTTCTGGCACGCTGCCGTCGGAGGATGCCCATGGTCGCGACATCATGCCTGCGCACACTCGCCGACACGGATGAACC